>CAZCWA010000058.1:0-16064 GCA_964502265.1 uncultured Myxococcaceae bacterium
GGTCTCCGAACTTCCACTTCATCTCGAGGTAGTTCAGGTAGTCGCGCAGCCGCGCCGAATCGTGCACCACCAGCCGGTCTCCGGTGCGCTCCACCATCCCGGCGCGCTCGAGCTTGCCGACCATCGTCCGGATCGCCGGTTCGCCCACGCCGAGCTTCCGCGGCAGCTCCCGCAGCGCGAGATCGATCTCGATCCCCTCCTCCGTCTGACGCCCGCGCGACTCGCACACCTCGAGGAGGTGGTGCACCACGCGGCTGGCCGGATCCATCAGCAGCAGGTTCTCGATCTGCGCGTCCGCCTCCGCGAGCCGGTCCGCGAGCTTCTTGATCATCCGCACCGCGATCTCGGCGTTGCCGCGGATCATCCCCTCGAAGGTCTTGGGATCGATCACCAGCACGCGCGCGGTCTCGGCCACGGTGGCGGTCGCATTGCGCGGCTTGTTGGAGATGATCGCCATCTCGCCGAAGAACTCGCCCGGCCCGAGCAGCGCGAGCACCTTCTCCACGTCCCGCACCTTCTTCGAGATCGACACCTTGCCGCTCTGCAGGACGTACATCTCGCGCCCCGGGTCGCCTTCCCGGAAGAGCACGGTCCCGCGCGGGACCTCCTTGCCGAACTTCTGGAAGAGCGTCTCTTCTGCGCCCATAGCGGTGGGTTCCCAGCCTCGGAGTCGAAGGGGCAGTTAGCGACGGCTTCCCGCCACGGTCAAATTCCTACTTCGTCGTCGCAGTGTACACGCCGTCCCAGGATTCACCCGGAGGCTCGGTGGCGAAGCGCTCCAGCTCCTCGAGGTAGCGCAGCGAGGGCGGATCCTCCGGCCAGCGCACGAGCACCTCACGGAACAACACCGCCGCCTCCTCGAAGCGGCGCTCGGCGTAAAGCGCCAGCGCGGCCTCGAACCTGTCGATCGCCTCCGCGTCCTTCCCCTGCGGTCTGCCGAACCCGCGCAGCTCGTAGATGTGCACCGGCCGCTGCTTGCCCTTCACCCTCACCGCCCCCAGCCGACGCGCGGTGAACGGGCGGTCCTTCACCAGCGCCCACGTCGCCTCGCCCAGCAGCACGCGCGTCTCGTACGTCTTGTTGGTGCCCTCCAACCGCGAGGCCAGGTTCACCGCGTCGCCCATCACCGTGTAGTCGCCGCGGATCTTCGAGCCCATGAAGCCCACGCTCATCGGGCCCGAGTTGATCCCCACCCCGATGTCGAAGTCCGGCAGCCCCTGCGCGCGCCACTCCTTCTTCAGCGCGTCGAGCCGCTCCAGCATCTTCAGGGCCGCGGTGCACGCGCGCTCGGCGTGGTCCGGCTGATCCACGGGTGCGCCCCAGAACGCCATCACCGCGTCGCCGATGTACTTGTCCAGGGTCCCATCCGTCTCGAACACGATGTCCGTCATCGGCGTGAGGTACCCGTTGATGAAGCGGGTGAGCGCCTCGGGGGACATGCGCTCGGAGAGGGAGGTGAAGCCCCGGATGTCACTGAAGAGGACCGTCAGCTCGCGCCGCTCGCCGCCCTGCTTGAAGCGCTCGGGGTTCGCGAGCATGGCCTGCATCACCTTCGGCCCCACGCGGTACTGGAACGCCTGCGCCAGCGTCTGACGCTCGGTGTCCGCGGAGAGGTACCCGAGGAAGATCACCACGAAGGCGGTGACGAAGACGTTCAGCAGGGGCAGCAGCGTCGCGAGCTGCAGGCCGCGCGTGAACAGCACCTGATCGACGAGCCCCCACGCGCCCGCCACGCCGGCGATGGCGAGAAGCTTCCAGCGGAAGCCCACCCGCGGCAGCACGAAGGCGAGCCCCAGCGCGGCGGCGAGGATGAAGAGGAGCTCGACGAACATGAGGCCCGACGGACGGGTGAGGAACTCGCCTTCGAGGATGTTGGAGAGCATCGACGCGTGGATGAACACGCCCGGCTCGAAGGTGGAGAACGGCGTCACCCGTTGGTCGTAGTTGCCGAGCAGCGTCACGCCCACCAGCACGGCCTTCCCCTCCACCCGGCTGCGATCGAAGGTGCCGTCCACCACGTCGGCGAAGGACACGGTGGGGAACACGCGCGCAGGCCCCGCGTGCGCGACCAGCGCGTGCGGCTCCGAGAAGAGCGCGGGGACCACGAGCGAGTCGCCCGGCCCCCTGCGCAGCCGCGCGCCCACGATCTGATCGAGGGCCTCGTCGTAGAGCGGCTCGGGCCGGGTGCCGAAGTACACGGCCGCGGTCTCCAGCTCGAGGTTTCCCAGCAGTCCCTCTGCGCCCTCCACGAAGGCGAAGAGCGGTGTGCGCCGGAGCGTGCCGTCCGGGTCCGGCTCCACGTCCATGAAGCCCACCCGCGCGGAGGCCTCGCTCAGCGCCGCCAGCGGCATCCGCGCGCCCGCCTTCCGGAAGGTGCGCACCGAAGCCAAAGAGACGTCCTCTCGCACGCTGCCGGGTGTCCTGCCCGCGACGTGACGCTGCACGAATCGCCGGGCCCTCGCCGCGTGATCAGCCGATGCGTCTGGACCCAACGCCTCGAGCTCGTCGCGGTTCATCAGGAAGATCCCGTGCACCACCTGTGGCGTTGCCGCGAGCACCTGCGCCAGCCGTTCGTCAGGGGAAGGCCCACGCAGCGCCTCCAGGCTCTGCCGGTAGTGCGCGGGGACGACCTCTACTCCGGACGCCTCCTGAAGCGCCGACAGCGCAGCCTGCAGCGTCTCGCCGCGGGTGTCCGCGACCTCGTCGGTGAAGGTCATGTCCAGCCCGATCGCCCGTGCGCCGGCCTCGCGCAGGTTCTCGATCCCCTGCGCCACCACATCCCGCGGCCAGGGCCACAGGCCGAACCGTCGGGCCGAGTCCTCGTCCACCGCGACCACCACCACGTCGGGATGCGGCGCGCGCGGACCGCGGAGGATGAACTGGAGATCGGTGAGTCGGCCCTCGAGCAGGTGCACCGCGCGCAGCACGGCGTTGCCCGAGGCGCCTCCCTGCTGCTCGACCCCGGGCGCGAGCACCGGCGTGCGCTCGGCCCAGCGGTGCACCAACGCCATCAGGACGGCCACCGTCAGCGCGGCGAGCTCGAACCTGCGCTTCGACAGGACCTTGCGCATGCAGCCGCGCACCTTATCCGCCCCCGCGCCCGGGCCGCGAGCGCACGCCCGGCTGCTCCACGGCGCGGCACAACCGAGCCATGACAAGCGGGGGCGCAATCTGTAGAAGGCGCGCCGTGACGACCTACAAGGACGCCGGCGTCGACATCGAAGCAGGTGACGCGTTCGTGGAGCGCATCGCCCCGTACGCCGCACGCACCCGTCGCCCGGAGGTCATCTCCGGGGTGGGCGGCTTCGCGGGCCTCTTCGCCCTGCAGCCGGGCAGGTGGAAGGAGCCGGTGCTCGTCTCCGGAACCGACGGCGTGGGCACCAAGCTCAAGCTCGCCTTCCTCTGCAACCGCCACGACACGGTGGGCATCGACCTGGTGGCCATGAGCGTGAACGACGTGCTCACCACCGGCGCCGAGCCGCTCTTCTTCCTCGACTACTTCGCCACCTCGAAGCTCCAGGTCGACGAGGCGGCGGACGTGGTCAAGGGCATCGCGCGGGGCTGCGAGGACGCGGGCTGCACGCTGCTCGGCGGCGAGACCGCGGAGCTTCCCGGCTTCTACGCGAAGGGCGAGTACGATCTCGCCGGCTTCTGCGTGGGCATCGTCGAGCGCTCGGAGCTCCTCGACGGCAAGAAGGTCCAGGTGGGCGACGCGCTGATCGGCATCGCCAGCACAGGCCTGCACTCGAACGGCTTCTCCCTGGCGCGGAAGGTCCTGCTCGAGGACGCCAAGCTCCCGCTCGACCAGGCGCCGGAAGGCTTCACCCGCACGCTCGGCGAGGTGCTGCTCGAGCCGACCCGCATCTACACCAACGCGCTCAGGGCGCTGCGCGGTCCGGAGGGCGTGGAGGTGAAGGCGCTCTCGCACATCACCGGCAGCGGCCTGCCCGGCAACGTCCCCCGCGTCCTCCCGAAGGGGACCCGGGCGGTGCTGCGCGAAGGGAGCTGGCGCATCCCGGAGATCTTCTCCCTCATCGAGCGGCTGGGCAGCGTCGCGCGATCGGAGATGTACAGCACCTTCAACATGGGCCTGGGGATGGTGGCGGTGGTCGCGCGGGCGGACGTGGCGAAGGCGCTGGACGCGCTGAAGGCGGCGGGCGTGGACGCGTGGGACGTGGGCACCATCGAAGCGCAGGCGGGCGAGGCCGAGCCCGAGGCCGTGATCGTCCCGTGACCTCACCGCGGAAGCGGCTCGGGGTGCTGGTCTCCGGCTCCGGGTCGAACCTGCAGGCGCTGATCGACGCGTGCCGCGCGGACGACTTCCCCGCCGAGGTCGCGGTGGTGGTGTGCAACGTGCCCGGCGCCTTCGCCCTCGAGCGCGCGCAGCGGGCAGGAATCGAGACGGAGCTCGTCGATCACAAGGACCCGGCCTTCCGCGATCGCGCCGCCTTCGACGCGCGGATCATCGAGGTGCTGCGGGCCCACCGCGTCGACGTGGTCTGCCTCGCGGGCTTCATGCGGCTCATCGGGACCCCGCTGCTCGAAGCCTTCCCCCACCGCGTGCTCAACATCCACCCTTCCCTTTTGCCCGCGTTCCCGGGCCTGCACGGCGCGCGGCAGGCGCTCGCGCACGGCGTCAAGGTGACCGGCTGCACGGTGCACTTCGTCGACCCGGGGCTCGACTCGGGGCCGATCATCGCGCAGGCCGCGGTCCCGGTTCTGCCCGACGACGACGAGAAGACCCTCGCCGCGCGCATCCTCGCCGAGGAGCACCGCCTCTACCCGATGGCGGTCCGCTGGCTGTGCGAGGACCGGCTGGAGATCTCGGGACGCACGGTTCGTGTAGCCGCGGCGGCCCCCGAAGGCGCCCGAGCCCGAGGAGCCCGAGGATCCCGAGGATCCCGAGGATCAGAACCATGAACGACCAGACCCAGGACGCGCCGCAACCCGAAGAGGTCGTGCTCGTCTCGGCCTGCCTGCTCGGAGAGCCGTGCCGCTACGACGGCGGCTCGCGGCCCTCCAACCGGGTGCTGGAGGCGCTGAACGGCAAGGTGGCGGTGGTGCCCATCTGTCCCGAGGCCGCAGGCGGACTGGGCATCCCCCGTCCTCCGGCGGAGCTGCGCCGGGGAGACGGTGCCGAGGTGCTCGCCGGAAGGGCACGCGCCATCCAGACGACCGGCGGACGCGAGGTGACGCGGGCCTTCCTCCAGGGTGCGGAGCTCGCGCTGGAGGCGGCGAAGCGGTTCGGCGCCACGCGGGCGATCCTCAAGGAGCGCAGCCCCTCCTGCGGCAGCCGGAAGGTGTGGGTGGACGGCAAGCTGTGCGACGGTGAGGGCATCACCTGCGCCGCGCTCCGGGGCGCCGGCATCCACGTCCAGAGCGACGAGGAGGTCTAGTCCGCCGTGTCCACCCTCTCCGCCGCGTCCTCGCGCGCCAGACTTCCGGCCGGCCCCTCGCGGCGGATCTACGACGTCATCGTCTTCGGCGCGCACCTCGGCGGGCCCTTGTCGGCGGCGCTTCTGGCCCGGCGCGGCTACCGCGTCCTCTACGTGGAGCACGACGGGCTCGGGCAGGGCTACGCGCACGGCGGGTTCCTCCTCCCATGGGCCCCGTTCGTGATGCCGGCCCTGAAGACGATGCCGGCGGTGGAGCAGGCGCTGCACGAGCTGGGGATGAACACCACCGTCCAGCGCGCGCAGCGGCCACACCTGCCGGAGCTGCAGGTGGTCCTCGAGCGGCACCGGCTGGACCTTCACGCGGACGCGGCCAGGCGGGAGGCGGAGCTCTCGCGCGAGCTGGGCGGCGAGGGGGCGGCCAGGCTGCTCTCATCCCTGACCGCGATGACGGCGCAGCACGAGCGGACCCACGCGCTCTTCAAGACCGTGGAGGACCTGCCGCCGCCGCCCGGCTTCTTCAAGCGCTGGGGCGTCCAGCGCGCGCTCTCCCGCTTCAACGGCGCGGTGCAGGAGGCGCCGGCGCTGGACCCGGTGGGCGGGGGCGACGACGTGGCACTCCTCGCGCGGACCTTGCGCGGACTGGGCCGCTTCAACCGGCACCTCGAGATCGAGGACGAGAGCGCCGCGCCGCTGGCCGCCGTCCGCCCGCTCTCCCAGCTCCTTCACGGCCCCCTGCGTTACCCGAACGGGCGCACCGGCCTGCACGAGCTGCTGGTGAAGAAGGTCCAGGACCTCGGCGGCGACGTGGTCACGCGCGGGGGCGGCGGGCCGTGGGCGGTCGAGCGCCTCACCTTCGACGGTTCGAAGGTCAGCGGCGTGGCCCTGCAGGGCTCGCAGAACGCGTACGCGGGCAACGCGGTGATCGCCGCCACGGATCCGCGGACGCTGGCGAAGATCCTCGAGGCCAGCGCGGACGGCGGGCCCGCCAGGCGGCTGGGGACGCTGAAGGCGCGGCTGGACGCGGTGGAGGTCAAGCGCGCGCTGTTCACCGTGAACTGGGTGGTGCCGGCGGCGCTGCTTCCCCGCGGCATGGGCGAGCTGCTCCTGCTGGACACGCCCGAGGCAGCCGATGCCGGCGAGGGCCCGATCCTGATCCAGGTGAGCGGGGCGAGGAAGGCCTCCGGCGACGAGGTCCCGGATCTGAAGGTCGTCTGCGCCGCCGCCTTCGTGCCCGCCGGCCCGGAGGGCGTACCGGAGGCCTCCCACAAGCCGCTGCGCGAGCGCATGGAGCGCGCGCTGGACGGGCTGATGCCCTTCGTCCGCGAGCACGCGAGCGTGCGCAGCGCGGCGCTGATGGACGGGGGCCCGCTCTCGCGCGGGGCGCTGCTTCATCCGGAGCTGCGCGTGGAGGGGGAACGGTTCGCCGGTGGGGTGACGGGACTTTTACCGGAAGGATCGGTGAAGAACCTGATACTGGGCGGCAGAGAAGTCCTGCCGGGCCTCGGGCTCGAAGGGGAGCTGCAGGCAGGCAGTCGGGCGGCGCGCGGGGCACATGCCCTGCTCGGAAAGAAGGACCCGCTCAAACGTTGACCTCGGGTCGCGGCACAGGTAGGTTGCCGCGCCCGTTTTTCAGGAGTCGGAAGTCATGGCCTTCATGTGCGATCTCTGCGGCAAGCGCCCGCTCGTCGGCAACAACATCTCCCACGCGAACAACAAGACCAAGAAGCGGACGCTGCCGAACCTGCAGAAGATCCGTGCCCAGGTGGAGGGTCGCACGCAGCGCGTGAAGGTCTGCACCCGGTGCATCAAGGCCGGCCGGATCACCAAGGTCGCCTAGTCCGGCTTTCCGTTTCGCGGGGGCGTGAAAACCCTCACCTGCCCTCTCCCTCTCCAGGGGAGAGGGTTTTTGTCTTTGCGGGGGATTGGGATGAGCGGGAGCTGGCATCGGGAGCTGGAGGTCGCGCGGCGGATCGCGCTCGAGGCGGGGAAGCTCCTCCTCGAGGTGTACGCCACCGAGTTCCACGTCGAGGACAAGCCGGACGAGGGCGGCCCGGTGACGCTCGCGGACCAGCGCGCCAACGCCTTCATCGTCGCCGAGCTGGCCAGGGCCTTCCCGTCTGATCCGGTGGTGGCGGAGGAGACGGCGGAGGAGGACGCCCGGCGTGTCCGGCCTGCCCGCGGCCGCTGCTGGTTCGTCGATCCCATGGACGGCACCCGCGAGTTCGTCGACCGCAACGGGATGTTCGCGGTGCAGATCGGCCTCGCGGTGGACGGCGAGGCGGTGTGCGGCGTGGTCTACGCGCCGGTGACCCGCAAGCTCTACGCCGGCGCGGTGGACGGCGGCGCCACGCTCGAGGTGGACGGTGCGCAACCCCCGCCCCTGCGCGTCTCTCCCCCTCCGGCGGACACCTCCGGCCTGCGGCTTCTCGTCTCGCGCTCGCACAAGTCGAAGAAGACGGCGCTCATCCGAAACGCGCTGGGCATCACGCAGGTCGCAGAGCACGGCTCGGTGGGGCTCAAGTGCGGCCTCGTGGCCGAAGGCGTGGCGGACCTCTACCTGCACCCGAGCCCGCGCAGCTACCGCTGGGACGCGTGCGGCCCGGAGGCGATCATCCGAGGCGCCGGCGGCGTGCTGCTCGACTTCGCCGGCCAGCCCTACCGCTACGACGGCACCGAGCTGCAGAACGTCCGCGGCCTCTTCGCCTGCGCGCGCGAGGCTGTCCCCGCCGTGCTCCCCGTCCTGCAGCGCGTGGCGAAGGAGGCGGGGCTCATCCCCGCCTGATCCGGCAGCTCACCAGGAACGCGCCCCACCCGCCGGGCCGAAGTCCATCTGCTGGTGGCGCTGCATCAGCGCGTCGTGACCGCGCGCGCGCCGCCTGTAGGCGTGCCCGGTCTCCGGCGTGGGCGCCCGGCTGAAGAGGCCTTCGAAGCCGAGGATGCGGATGGAGAAGTTCGTCACCCACTCGCCGTTCGCCGCGGGAAGCCCGGCGGGAGAGCCGGTGCCGATGGGCCGGGCGAAGTGCAGGCGGAGGATGAGCGGCCCGAGCCCGAAGTTCACCCCCACCACCGGCGCGAGCACGCGGCGGTCCCAGATCTCGCCCGGCGTCTGGCCCACGCCGCCGAAGTCCACGCCGGCGATCGCCTCGATGTCGCTGAGGATCGCCACCCGGATGATCGCGTTGAGGGGGATCTGCAGCTCGCCGGTGGCAAAGCCGAAGTGCCGGCCGATGAGCCAATCGGTGCGGCCGAAGGGGATGCCGCGGATGGTGTCGAAGCTCGAGAGGTAGAACTGCCGCGCGAGCCTCCCGCCGAAGGTCGCCCCCACCCCGGTGCGCAGGAAGAAGTGGGTGCGCCCGAAGATGGGGAAGTACCTCTCCGCATCGAGCCGCACCGTGCCGAAGAGCTCGTCCTCGAACGGCTGGATGGCCGAGCTCCCCTCGAGCATGAACGAGCTGCCGGCGATGGGACCTGTGCCCATGGCGTAGTTGATGGTGTCGTAGCCCCAGCGCACCGTCGCCTCGGTCTGGAAGCGGGGCCCGGCGTTCTGGGCGAACCAGCGCGGCAGCAGGTTCTCGCGCAGCGGGTTCAGCGCCCCATCGGAGAGCTCGCGCTCCACGCCGGGGAAGAGGAAGTAGGACACCCCGCCCACCGACAGGTCGCCCTGCATGTAGACGAAGCGGTTGAACGGATACCGGATGCTGCCCAGCGCCCCGTAGAAGCGCTCGCCGGAGGGGAACGAGAAGTCGTCGAAGGTCTGGTCCTGCCGGAACACCAGCGACTGGAACAGGCCGGTGCCCCAGGTGATGCGCCGCTCCTGGTTCAGGTACACGAGGTACCCGTCGGTGAGGTCGAAGGATCCCAGCACCGCGATGTTGAGCAGCAGGGCGTGGTTGCGCAGCTTGTCCGCGGCCGAGGCCACCACCTGCCCCACCACGCCTCCCGCGCCGGCGCCGATGAAGCCGAACGGCGGGCCCAGCTCCCAGTTGCGCGGGCTCAGCGCCTTGTAGTCCACCGATCCCTCGAGCGGCCGGCGGACGATCTCCCGCGTCGGCCCGGGCGGTCCCTGCGGCAGGGTGGTGAAGGTCTGCAGGCGGTCCGGCGCGATCCGCACCGGGTGCTTGCGCCCCGAGCGGTGGTGGAGCGCCCACAGGCTCCCGCCCGGCCCGGACGAGAGATCGAAAAGGCCGGTGCTGATGTCGGTGCGGCGGATGACCGCCCCCTCCGCGACCTCGTGCACGTCCGCGCGGCCCCGGTCGTAGGCGGTGAAGAGCACGCGCCCTTCGGGGGTGATGATGGGGCTGTGGTGATCGCGCGCCTCGGTGGTGAGCCGCTCGGGCTCTGCGGGCGCGTCCGGCTGCACGCGGAAGAGGTTGTAGCGCCCGTGCGCGGTCGCGTCCGAGCTGTAGACGATCCCGTCCTTCCCCCACGCCACGTGGCGCTCGGAGTACTCGTCGTGGGTCACCTGGGTGAGCTGGAAGCCGTGCTCGGCGTTCTCGTCCGGTTCGATCACATAGACGTCGCGCAGCCCCTCCTGGTTGAAGCCCACGAACGCGATCCGCTTGCCGTCGGGCGAGAAGGCCGGCGCGTACGCGGCGAGCAGCCCCTTGCGGCCCAGCTCATAGCGCTTCCGCTTCCCCAGCTTGAGCCGCACGTTCCACAACTCGGCCTGCGCCTCGGTGATCAACGTCCCGTCCGGCGCCACCTGCGGCGCGGTGCTCTCCGAGGCCGCGCCCGGGGCAGGCGACACGGGCGAGGTCGGTCCCAGCGGCGGATGCGAAGGCGGCAGCGCGCGGCCCTGGGGATCCGGCTCGGCGACCGTGAGCTGTGCAGGCCGCGTCCCCACGGAAGAGGCCTCGTGCACGATCTCCTGCACGTAGAGGACGTCCGAGCCCTTGCTCTCCGCCACGAACACGAGCTGCGAGTCCGTGAGGTCGAAGTTGCGCCCCCACACCGGGTGCAGGGACTCCACGCCCGGCACGCCGTCGATCGCCACCAGCTTGTTGCGGCCCGGCGCGCGGTGATCGAACAGGCTCAGCCGCGAGCGCCCGGTGGTCGGATCGAGCGCGCGCACGATGAGCAGGTTCCCCGACGGCGAAGCGCGCAGCGAGTCGATGTACTCGAAGCCCACGCCCTCCAGCGGCTCCAGCGCGGCGGCGGTCTGATCCGTGGCCAGCCACGCCTTGTAGGCGCGGGCCTTGAGCCAGGCCTCGAAGCGGGAGGAGAGCTGCCGCGCCGGCTGCCCGGTCACCAGCGTCATCAGCGCCTTGAAGTCCTGCAGCGCCGGCTGTCCGTTCACCGTCCCCGCCAGCCGCGGGCTCTGCTCGAGCACCTTCTGCACCGTCCCCTTCCCGTACGTCTCCTCGAGGAAGGCCGCGCGAAGCTGGCCCATCTTGTAGGTCCACAGGAAGCTCCAGGGCCTGTCCTCGAAGAAGTCGAGCAGCACGAAGCCCTGCGCGAAGTCCGGGTTCACCACCAGATCGCGCACCAGCATCTCCGCCTCGGGGTCGATGCCCTGGTGCGCGTAGTACTCGGCGATGCCCTCGATGAACCACAGCGGCATCCCGCCCAGGGGCTCGCCCCACACGCCGGCCTTCTCCGTCGCGGTGCGGACCTTCTGGATGGTGAACTGGTGCGCCATCTCGTGCGCGGAGACGTGCGCGAAGAGCGGGTGGTCGCCGAAGTACGGGAGCGTCAGCTTCAGGTCCACCGGCGAGGTCACGCCCAGCGTCCCCTCCTGCAGCGGGAAGAGGTTCGTCTGCAGGAACTCCTGGTACGAGCTGTAGAGGATGTACGGGAAGGTCTGCGTGGGCACGTAGTCGAACTGGCCCACCAGGTACACGTACGCGTCGACGATCAGCGCCGCGGCCCGCTCGGCGATCTCCCGCTCGCGCTCGTAGAAGAACAGCCGCACACCGCCGGTGCTCGCCCCCAGCAATTCCTTCGGCGGCCGCGCGGGATCCAGCCTTCGCTCGACGAACGGCGTGTCCGGCAGCGAGGTCGCCAAAGAGCCGTTCGGTGGCGGGGCGGGTGTCTCCGCACCGGGCGGCTCCGCGTCGGGCGGCTCGGCCTGCAGCGGCGCCGTATCCGGCGGAGGCGGCTGGGGCGGGGCGACGTCCGGCGGCGCATCTCCGGGCGCAGGCACGTGCGGCGAATCGGACGGCGCGCCCTGGGGATCCACCCTCCCCGGCTCGGGCCTGTCGATCTGCCGGTTCACGTCGTCCGCGCGGGAGGTGTCCGCGTCCGGCCCCACGAGGATGTCCACGTGCTGCCAGTCGAACTCGAAGTAGCGGACCTGGCTCTTGTTGGGCCGCCGCGGGTACACGAACACCTGCGCGAGCGCCTCGACCGGCAGCGCCACCGCCAGCGCCAGGGCCGCCCACCGGAAGAAGGCCCCGAGCCTTCGCACGTGCATACGTGTCACCTCATCCCTTCCCGATCCGCGGTGCCTGTTTCCTCCCGCGCCGCCCCGCGTGCAACCAGTCCCGAGAGGTGGCGCGCGCTGTTCACCAACCCGATGTGGGAGAACGCCTGGGGGAAGTTCCCCACCAGCCGCTGCCGCCGGGTGTCGTACTGCTCCGCCAGCAGCCCCACGTCGTTGCGCAGCGAGAGCAGCCGGTCGAAGAGCGCCTGCGCGTCCCGCCTGCGTCCCTGCATCACGTAGTTGTCCACCAGCCAGAAGGAGCACGCGAGGAACGCGCCCTCCTCGCCCGGGAGGCCCTCGAGGCTCTGCGAGTTCCGGTAGCGGCGCAACAGCCCGTCGTCGAGCAGCTCGCGCTCCACCGCCGCCACCGTGCCCACCATCCGCGGATCCGTCGCGGGCAGGAAGCCCACCAGCGGGATGAGCAGCAGGCTCGAGTCCAGGGCCTGGCTCCCGTACGCCTGCACGAAGCTGTTCTTCTGGGGGTCGAAGCCCTTCCGGAGCACCTCGGAGCGGATGGTCGCCGCCAGCGCGCGCCACTTGTCCAGCGGGGCTTCGAACCCGTGCTCCTCCGCGGTGCGCACCGCGCGATCCACCGCCACCCAGGCCATCACCCGCGAGTGCGTGAAGTGCTGCGGCGGCCCGCGCACCTCCCAGATGCCCTCGTCCGGCGTGCTCCAGTGGCCCTCGAGGTAGTCCATGATCCCCCGCTCGAGCCGCCACTCCGCGGGGTCCGCGAGGATCCCCAGCCGGTGCGCGTCGTAGAGCGACTCCATCACCTCGCCGTAGATGTCGAGCTGGAGCTGGTCCACCGCCGCGTTGCCGATCCGCACCGGCCGCGAGCCCTCGTATCCGGGGAGCCACGGGAGGGTCTGCTCGGTGAGGCGGCGCTCGCCCGCGCAGCCGTACATGATCTGCACCTGCGACGGCGCACCGGCCACCGCGCGCAGCATCCAGTCCCGCCACGCCTGCGCCTCGCGCCGGAACCCGGTGGCGATCAGCGCCTGCAGCGTGAACGCCGCATCCCGGAGCCAGCAGTAGCGGTAGTCCCAGTTGCGGATGCCGCCCAGCTCCTCCGGCAAGGACGTGGTGGGCGCGGCCACGATGCCGCCGGTGGGCATGTAGGTCAGCGCCTTGAGCGTGACCAGCGAGCGGTTCACCGCCTCGGGCTCGGGGCCGTCGTAGCAGCACTGGGACATCCACTCGCGCCACCAGGCCTCGGTCTCCTCCATCGCGCGCATCGCGTTCACCGGCCGCGGCGGCGCCTCGTGCGACGGTCCCCAGGAGAGGACGAAGCAGAGCGTGTCGCCCGCCTCGACGTCGTAGTGGCCCACCACGTCCGCGTCCTTCACCGTGAACGGCGCGCGCGTGTGCAGCGCGAGCACCTCCGGCCCCGCGATGGCGATGGCCTCGCCCTGCCCGTGCTGCCGGATCCACGGACGGATGCGCCCGTAGCCGAAGCGGGGCCGCAGGAGCATGTCCATCGGCACACGCCCGCGGACGCCCTGCACCACCCTCACCACGTCCGGCGTCTGGCTGCGGGGCGGCATCAGGTCCACCAGCCGGACCGTGCCCTCCTCGGTGTCCCACTCGGTCTCCAGGACGAGGGAGTGACCGCGGTAGCGGCGCCGCGTGGCCTTGATCCGGCCGCGGGGGGAGATGCGCCAGGTGCCCTGCTCCTCGTCACCGAGCAGCGCGGCGAAGCACGCGTCCGAATCGAAGCGGGGCAGGCAGAGCCAGTCCAGCGCCCCGTCCTTGGCCACCAGCGCCGCGGACTGCGTGTCGCCGAGGAGGGCGTAGTCCTCGAGGGGCTTCGACATAGGCGGCTGAACCTTGGCACGGCGCCCGCGGAGGGCGAGCGGGCATGCTGAGCGGGACGAGTCGATTGCCCATTCCTCGTCAATGCGGCGGCGGGACGGCAGCCGGCGAGTAAGATGCCGGAGGATGCCGGTGGCGCTCCTGTTCATCGACGGCGTGGGCATCGGGCGGCGGGATCCGGCGGTGAACCCCCTCGCGCGCGAAGGGGCGCAGGCGCACCTGCTCGCACGGTTCCTGGAGGACGGCCTCTCTCCTTCCCCCATCGCCCTGGGCGGCGTGGCCACCTCGCTGGAGACGACCTTCGGCATCCCCGGCCGGCCCCAGAGCGCGTCCAACCAGACCGCGATCCTCACCGGACTTCCCGCCCCGAAGCTGACCGGGAAGCACGTGCTCGGCTTTCCGGACGCGCCTTTGCGCGCGCTGCTTTCGGAGCACGCACTCCCCCGCCGCCTCCTCGAAGAAGGGCTCTGCGCCACCTTCGCCAACGCGTACCCCGCCGGTTACCTCGACGCGCTCGGGCTCTCCAGACGCCCCTCCGAGAACGCGGACGTGGTCATCCCCGAGCGCGCGCGGCGGCGCATCCGCCCCTCGGCCACCACGCTGGCGATGGCCGCAGGGCAGGTCGCGCTCCGCACGCTGGACGACGCGCGCCGCGGCGAAGGACTCACCCACGACATCCACGGCGGGACCGCGCGCGGCCGGGGCTTCGGGGTGCCCGAGCGCTCACCCGACGAGGCGGCGGCGATCTTCTGGCGCATCGCCGCCGAGGCGGACTTCACCCTCTTCGAGCACTACCTCGCCGACGAGGCCGGCCACGCTCAGGACTTCGCCGCCGCAGCCGCCGCGCTCCAATCGTTCGAGGATTTCACCCGCGCCGTTGCGCAGGCGCGCCCTCCCCACGCGCACGTCCTCGTCTGCAGCGATCACGGGAACGTGGAGGACCTCTCCACGCGGAGCCACACCCTCCACCGCGTCCCCGCGCTCTACTTCGGCCCCTCCGCCGCGGACGTCGTCCCGAGGCTGCACACGGTGGCGGACATCGGGCGGGTCGTGCTCCACCTGCTCGGCGTGGGCGTGAGCGGGGCACGCGAATGACCCGTCATCCGGCCCGGCTCGCGATGGCGCTCCTGCTGACCTCCCTGATGGCCGCCTGCGCCGGACCGCGCGCGCTGCAACATCGGACATCGCTGGTCACCGAGGCCGGCGCGTTCACCTTCGAGTTCGCGCCCGTCGACGAGGTCTGGGCGCAGAAGGTGAAGCGGGCGGTGGACGCGGCGGGCCCGCAGCTCGCGCAGTGGGGCGGCCTCGAGGAGCCGGTGCACGTGCGCATCTTCCCCAGCCACGAGTCGCTCGCGCGGGCGGTGGGCCGGCGGGGCTACACGTGGCTGCGCGCGTGGGCCCGCTACGACGACGTGCTCATCCAGTCACCGCGGACGTGGAGCCTCTTCGGCGCGCCGCAGGCGGACGTGGACGAGCTCATCCTCCACGAGCTGACCCACGCGGTGATGTACCAGCAGGCCTCCGACCGCACCCACTGGCGCAGGCGGCACATCCCGCTCTGGTTCCGCGAGGGCATGGCGTCGTGGACCGCGCGTCAGGGCCACCGCTGGCCCACGCTGGAGGACCTCGCGCGCTTCGCCGAGCGGAACCCCACGCTCGACCTGCTCGACGGCAACGAGGCGCTCTACCGCGACCAGAGCGACAGCGTGTACGCCGCCGCGCACCACGCGTTCTCCTTCCTCGTGCGCCGTTACGGCCAGGAGGGCATCCGCGCGGTGCTGCAGGGGATGAAGGCGGGCCGCGACTTCGATGCCGCCTTCGAGCACGCGCTGGGCCTCACGCCCGCGCGCTTCACCGAGGACTTCCGCCGCTTCGTGCGCCTGCGCGGCTTCCGCGATGGGCGCAGGCGCTTCAAGGCCCCTCAGGCCGCGGGGGTGCCGACGTTGTTCGGCACCGACTGGCACCGCTTCACCGCGCGGATGAAGAGCTGCGCATCGAGCGGCGCGGCGAGAAAGCCCATCGCCTGCAGCGCCTGCGCGCGCGGAAGATCCGTCTCCGGCGTCTTGCCCGCCACCAGCAGCTTTCCCGCGGGCCTTCGCCGTCCTTCATAGAGGACCTCCAGCGCGGGAAGCGGGGCCACGATCACGTCCTCGGGGACCGACGAGAAGACGTCCTCCGGCCCTGCGTACTTGCCGACCAGCCCCTGCGACTGGAGCACGCGCGCGAGCGCCTCGGAGACCTCGGGCTTCCAGCCATAGAGCAGCACCGGGCGCGGACCGAGCGCGAGCTCGAACTCCGTCTCCTCCGCCGGCAACCCGCCGCCGCGCCCCTCCACCGCGAGCGCCTCCGCCTCGTCGTAGCCGAGGTAGATCCGCCCGAACGCCCGGTCCAGCGCGCGGTCGTCCGCGACGAAGGTGCGCAGCCGCCTTCTG
>CAZCWA010000059.1:0-16062 GCA_964502265.1 uncultured Myxococcaceae bacterium
CGACCACGGGCTGCCGGAGAGGATGATCCCGCGCGGGGCGAAGGCCTGGATCTCGGCCATCGGCAGGTCGGGGCGGTGGATCTCGCAGTAGACGCCCAGCTCGCGGACGCGGCGCGCGATGAGCTGCGTGTACTGGCTGCCGAAGTCGAGGATGAGGATCTTCTCGGCGTGGATGTCCAAGCGGTGGTCTCCGGGTCGGGGCGCGCCGCACGTCTCCCGCGCGGTCTTCCGTGCGTTGACGGCGCGTGGCGCTTATCGCTACAAGTCCACTGGTAAGCAATCCACTTCGGAGCCCCTCTGATGCCCCGTCTCTGCGCCTCCCTGCCCCTCGCCGCTGCGACGGGGTTGCTCCTCTTCTCCGGCTGCGTGAAGGAGATCTCCAGTGAGGAGCGCCTGGATCGCGAGACGCGCTCGGAGCCCCTGGACCGCACCGCGGGGGCGCTGGAGCTGGACAAGATCTCCTGCACCGACGCCGGCGAGCAGCTCACCCGCGCCCGCGACGTGAACCGCCCGGAGACCGAGCGCGTGCAGGACTACATGGCGCTCTACGAGGACCTCAAGCAGCGCACCAAGACGTTCGAAGAGGCGATGCTGCGGAACCCGGACCTTCAGTACCAGGAGGGCAGCCAGAAGTACTCGGACGCACGCGACCTCTGCATCCAGCAGACGGCCGACGTCCGGGTGGAGTTCGAGCGCTACGTCCGTGAGCTCGTCGAGCTGCCCACCGTCCAGGAGCTCAAGGGCGGCAGCACGGTGATCGTCGCCCGCCTCTCGTTCGACGTGCTGCGCGAGGCGATCGACGCGCTCGACACCGACGACAAGGACACCATGCTCTCGCGGGTGGCCGCGGCCGAGAAGCGCATCGAGGCGCCCTCCTCCGACGAGACCCCGGCGCGCCGCCGGGGCCGGTAGCTCCCGTCGAGGGTGACTAGTCCCGCCGGTAGTTGGGCGCCTCTTCGGTGACGATCACGTCGTGCACGTGGCTCTCGCGGAGCCCGGCCGAGGTGATCTGCACGAAGGTCGCCTTCGTCCGCAGCTCCTCGATGGTGCTGCAGCCCACGTAGCCCATGCCGCTGCGGATGCCGCCCACCATCTGGAAGACGTTCATGGCGAGGGTGCCGGCGTAGGGGACGCGGCCCTCGATGCCCTCGGGCACCAGCTTCATGTCCTCCTCGACCTCGCCCTGGAAGTAGCGGTCCTTGGAGCCCTGCTTCATCGCGCCGAGCGACCCCATGCCCCGGTAGCTCTTGTAGGAGCGGCCCTGGAAGAGGATCACGTCGCCGGGCGCCTCCTCGGTGCCGGCGAAGAGCGAACCGATCATCACCGTCGAGGCGCCGGCGGCCAGCGCCTTGACCACGTCGCCCGAGTACTTGATCCCGCCGTCCGAGATCACCGGCACGCCGTGCTTGTCCGCCTCGCGCGCGCACTCGTCCACCGCGGTGACCTGCGGGACGCCCACGCCGGCCACCACGCGGGTGGTGCAGATGGAGCCCGGGCCGATGCCCACCTTCACCGCGTCCACGCCCGCCTCGATCAGCGCGCGCGTCCCTTCGGCCGTTGCCACGTTGCCGGCGATGAGCTCGAAGGTGTGGCCGGAGAAGTTCTTCCGCACGTTCGCCACCGCCTCGATCACGCCGCGCGAGTGCCCGTGCGCGGTGTCGACCACGATCACGTCGCAGCCCGCCTTCAGCAGCGCGTCCACCCGCTCGTCGGTGTCCACGCCCACGCCCACCGCGGCCGCCACCAGCAGCCGGCCCTTCTCGTCCTTCGCCGCGTTGGGGAAGGCGCGGATCTTCTCGATGTCCTTCACCGTGAGCAGCCCGCGCAGCTCGCCTCCGTCGTTCACCACCGGCAGCTTCTCGATCCGGTGGCGGTGCATCAGCTCCAGCGCGGCCGGGTGCGTGATCCCCTCGCGGCCGGTGACCACCTCGCGGGTCATCACCGCGGACACCTTCTGGTGGAGGTTGGTCTCGAAGCGCACGTCCCGGCTGGTGAGGATGCCCACCAGCTTGCGGCCCTGGGTGACCGGGATGCCGCTGATGCCGTTCTGGCGCATCAGCTCCAGCGCCTGGGAGAGCGGCGCGTCCGGATCACAGGTGACGGGATCCTGCACCATCCCGCTCTCGTACTTCTTCACCCGCGCGACCTCGGCGGCCTGGCGCTGGGGGGACATGTTCTTGTGGACGACGCCGATGCCGCCCTCCTGCGCCATGGCGATCGCCGTGCGCGCCTCGGTCACGGTGTCCATGGCCGACGAGAGCAGCGGGATCTTCAGACGCAGGTTGCGGGTGAGGCGGGTGGAGAGGTCCACCTCCCTCGGGACGACCGCGCTCGCGGCGGGCACGAGCAACACGTCATCGAACGTCAGGGCGAGCCGGAGATCCTTGTTCAGCATGCGGGGTGCAGATAGCGCCTTCGCACCCCGCCCTCAACCGCCGATCGAAAGCGTCCTAGCGGGAAACTAGCGCCGGGCCGGCCGGCGGCCTTCCGCGGTGCGGAGCGCGTCCAGGACCCAGCCGTCGATCGCGCTCGAGCCGTCCAGCCGCTGCGCGATGTCCTTGACGCCGTAGTAGCCCTTCTGGGCCAGCGCGTCGTACGCCGAGTCCGGCGCGTTGGTCGCCTTCAGCGCGACCGCCCTGGCGAAGAGCGCGGAGGCGTAGTCGCCGACCGTCTGCTCGGTCGCTCCCGCGAGCTGGGCCTCGCGCAGCAACGCCGCGCCGCCGGACCAGCCGGACTGCGCCCGCTTCGCCACCTTCGGCTCCACGATCACCCGCGCGAACTCGGTCACCAGCGCCTGCACGTCCGGCTTCGCCGAGGGGCCCACCACCAGCACCACCTCGCCGTCGCCCATCACGCCGACGATCTTGTTCTCGGCCTCGAGCAGGTTCATCACCAGCAGGGACTGCGTCGCGTCCGGCACGCGGAGCAGCGACCGGGCGCGGGACACCGGCGCGTCCACCACCGGGAGCCACGCCTTGAGCGCCTTGCGGTACTCGCCCTGCACCTCGCCCATCAGGTCCTGCAGGTTCCACTGCGCGTAGGCCGTCTTGAGCAGGTTCTCGAGCCCCTTGACGTCCTGCAGCTCCTTCGCCTTCGCGCCGGTGGAGAACGGCGGCGGCGCGGACTGCACCGCGTAGGCGACGTAGCGATCCATGGGCCGCGGGTTCTGGTCGAAGAACACGTTGGCCTGCTTGCGCACCTCGGGATCCGCGGCCAGCAGCTTCGAGCGGACCTCCTGGCGCACCGGGTGGAACTGGTGCCGCGGGAGCGGGAACTGGCGGGCGACGGGCGCCTCGTCGTAACCCATGGCGTTGAAGAGCGCGTAGAGGGCGAAGATGCGCTCGTCGGCGCGAAGCTCCATCCCCTCGCCCGAATAGAGGCTGGTGAACCAGTCCGCCTCGTTGGCGAAGGCGGTGGGGGCGGTGAGGAGCGCGAGCGCGGCGGCGGCGGAGCGGAGCGAGCGAATGGAAGCCATCAGTGCGGGACGGTAGCACGACGTCCCGGGGGCGAAAGTGGCTACTTGCGCCCCACGAGGGACCGGAGCCCCTCCCGGTTGTCCTGCAGGCGAGCGGCGAAGTCCGCGGTCACGTTCATCAGCAGCTTGGCGCAGGCCTGCGGCTTGGTGGTGAGCAGGCGCTGGAAGTCCGCGTGCCGGATCTCCACCGCCAGCACGTGCGTGGCCGCGGTGGCCGTGCACATCCGCTGCCCCTGGCCGATGAGCGAGAGCAGCCCCAGCGCCTCGCCCGGGCCCACCTCGCCCAGCACCACCTCTTCGCCCGCGTTGGAGCGCGCCGAGAGCCGGACCTGCCCGCTGCCGACGATCAGCAGCGCGTCCGCGACCATGTTCTCCACGAAGAGGGGCGTGCCCTGCGGAAAGAGCCGCTCGTGGGCGATGGACGCGATGATCTGCAGCCCGGTGTCGGTGAAGCCGCGAAAGAGGGAGCTCGCCCGGAGCACTTCGACCGCCGCCATGAGGCGTCGAGGTGTAGCACAGGCGGGGGCGGTCCCCTACTTCGCGTCTTCCGGCGCCACCACTTCGAGCGAGGTCCGGTACTCGGCCGCGTACCCGAGGTAGTTCTGTGCCGACTGGACGAGGAAGGCCCGCTCCTCGTCGGTGAGCGCGCGCCGGATTCGCCCGGGGCTGCCCACCACCAGGGAGCCCGGCGGAACCTTGGTGCCCTGGGTGAGCAGCGCGCCAGCGGCGACGATGCAGTCGTCCCCCACCTCCACGCCGTCCATCAGGATCGCCCCCATGCCGATGAGGACGCGGCTTCCGACCGTGCACCCGTGCAGCACCACGTGGTGGCCGATGGTGACGTCGTCGCCGATGGTGGTGCCGAACTTCCGGCTCATCACGTGGATCATGGTGAGGTCCTGCACGTTGGTCCGCGCGCCGATCCGGATCGGGTTCACGTCCCCGCGGATCACCGTGTTGAACCAGACCGAGCAGTCCTCGCCCAGCACCACGTCGCCCACCAACTGGGCGCTCTCCTCGATGAAGCAGGAGGCCGGAACCTTCGGCGTCATCCCCTTGAAGCGCTTGATCGTCATCGCCGCCACCTCGACAGGCCGTACCAGACGAGCGCGCCGCAGATCCCGCCCAGCACGTCCGCCACCAGATCCCAGATGTCCGCGCTGCGGCCGGGGACGAAGTGCTGATGCAGCTCGTCGGAGGCCCCGTAGAACGACGCCAGCACCGCGCCGAACACCGCCGCGCCCCCGGGTGCCGCCCCATAGCCCTGCATCCCGCGCGCGGCCAGCAGCCCGAGCCCCGCGTACACCGTGAAGTGCGCCACCTTGTCGAAGTTGCTGATCTTCGGCGCCGGCAGCGTGGGCTGCGAGGAGAGCAGGAAGATCACCCCCGCGTAGGCGACGACCGGGAAGATGTAGAGCAGGAAGCGGCGCACGGTCCGTCAGGCTTGCGCGGAGACGACCTGGAGCTTCACCGCACCGTCGGCGGCGACCTCGGCGATGCCGTCGACGTTCGGCCCCTCGGGCACGGTCACGCTGGGCGGCAGCACCACCGAGGCCAGCTTTCCGGAGAGGGCGTTGGGGCTCGCGCGCTCGACCTTCACCTTCACCAGCGCGCCGGCGGGTGCGTCACCGTCGAAGTTCACCACCCGGTTCTCCGCCGTGCGGCCGAAGCGGCGGCCCGGATCGAAGCGCGACGGGCCCTCGACCAGCACCTCGACCTCGGTGCCCACGGTGGCGCTCATGTACTCCGCGCAGATGGACCGCTGCAGCTTCTGCAGGCGCTCGAGCCGGGCGATCTTCGTCTCGTGCGGGACCTCGCCCCACTCGGGCTCCTTGATCGCCGCCACCGTCCTGGGGCGCGGGGAGAAGACGAAGGAGAACTGGTTCTCGTAGCGGACCTGCTCGGTCAGCCGCATCGTCCCCTCGAAGTCCTCCTCGGTCTCGCCGGGGAAGCCCACGATGATGTCGGTGGTGACCGCGATCCCCGGACGCGCCTCGCGCAGCTTCGCCAGCCGCTCGAGATACGCCTCCACCGTGTAGTCGCGCTTCATCCGCTTGAGCACCGTGTCGCTCCCACACTGCACCGGCAGGTGGAAGTGCGGCGCGATCTTCGGCTGGATGCGGAACGCCTCGATCAGCTCGTCGGACAGGTCGTGCGGGTGCGAGGTGGTGAAGCGCACGCGCAGGATCCCTGGGACCTCGCACACGCGCAGCAGCAGTTCCGCGAAGGAGACGCCGCCCCGGTAGGAGTTCACGTTCTGGCCGATCAGCGTGACCTCGCGCACGCCCACCCGCGCCAGATCCGCCACCTCGCCCAGCACCTCGGAGAAGGGCCGGCTCACCTCGCGGCCGCGCGTATGCGGGACCACGCAGAAGGAGCAGACGTTGTCGCAGCCCTTCATCACGGTGACGAACTCGGTCACCTTGCCGCGGGAGGTCTCCGGATCCGCGCGCGGGAAGACGTACTCCTCCGAGTCCACCCACGCCGTCTCCACCACCCGCGCCCGGTCCTGCGTCACCTCGGCGAGGATCTCCGGCAGCTTCGCGATGTTGTCCGGGCCGAAGACGAAGTCCACGTAGGGGACCTTCTTCAGGAGCTTCTGCTTCTCCTGCTGCGCCACGCACCCGCCCACGCCGATCAGCGTGCCGCGCTGCACCTTGATCGGCCGGTAGCGCCCGAGCGCGGACAGCATCTTCTCCTCCGCCTTCTCGCGGATGGCGCAGGTGTTGAGGATGATCAGGTCCGCGTTCTCCGGCGTCGGCGTGGGGCCGTACGACAGCCGCCCGAGCACCTCTCCCATGCGGAGGGTGTCGTTCACGTTCATCTGACAGCCGAAGGTGTGGATGTAGTAGCGCTTCACGGTCCGGACTTATGCAGTGGGCCGCACCGGGGCGCAAGCAGCGTGGGCTTCCACAGGCAGCGTGTGGGCCTTCACGCCTCGCGGACGCGGCGCAGCACCGCGCGGTGCGCCTCCAGCAGCTCCGCCTCGCGGGCCTGCAGGCAGGCGATCGCGTCGTTGCCGTAGCGGCGGGTCAGCTCGGTGAGATCCTCGAGCCGGGCGAGCTCCTTCTGCGCCTTCTCCGCGACCTCGCCCTCGAGTCCGGGGAGCTTCTCCTGCAGCATCCGCGCGCTGAGCCGCCGCCCGCAGTACGCCTGCGCCACCGTGTTGAGCTGGCCCTGCGCCTTGCCGTCGAGCCCGCTCTCCTCCAGCGCCTTCAGGTGCGCATCCGCCAGCGTCAGCCCGGTCTGGGCCACGAACGCGCGCTGGTAGGCGAGGAACGCCTCCACCTTCTCCGCGTTCACGCCCGGCGCCGCCAGCCGCAGGGTCTTGTCGTCCGCCGCCGCCACCCCGGAAGAGATCCCGGAGGCACCGGTTCCGAGGCCGAACTCGCCTGCGCCGAAGCCGAAGGGGTCTTTGTCGCGGGTGCTCATGGGGCGGTCGGTAACACGCGGGCTACGACGCTGCCAGCTCGTCGGCGATCCCGAGCATGTCGTTCACGGTCTTCACCACGATCGCCTGGCTGCAGTGCTTCGCGTAGAGCGCCATCTCGCTGTCCCCGAAGCCCCAGCCGGTCTTGTCCTCGGGGCAGATCCAGATCACCCGCTTCACCTTGCGCGCCACCTCGTCCAGCGCCCAGGCGTTCGGCGCGTTGTGGTTGTTCCGCCCGTCGCCGATCACCAGCACCGTCGTCCGCCGGTTGAGCGAGGGCAGGTGGTCGCGCGCGAACAGCGCCAGCGCGCGGCCGTAGTTGGAGTTCGCGTGCAGCGAGATCTCCTTGCCCGCCACCGCCACGTCCACCGCCTGCTCCACCGGGAGCGTGCGGAAGTGCTCGGTCACCTCGCCCACGTCGCTGACGAAGACGAAGGAGCGCACCCGGAAGAAGAGCGACTGCAGGGTCCAGGTGAACAGGAGCATCATCCGCGAGACGTTGCGCACCGAGTCCGAGACGTCGCACAGCACCACGACCTCGGGCCGCTGCGGCCTTCGCCTCCTGAAGTACGGGACCATGGGGACGCCGCCCCACGTCATGTTCCGCCGCAGGGTCCGCCGCACGTTGAGCTGACCGCGGCGCTGTGACTTCTGGCGGCGCACCAGCCGGCTCTTGAGCTTCTCCGCCAGCCTCCGCACCGCGGCCTCGGTCTTCTCCAGCTCCTCCCTGGACAGCGTCCGCAGCTCCCGATCGAGGAGCGCCGCCCCGGGCGCGTTCCGCTTCAGCCGCGCCTTCACCTGCCGCTCGATCTCCTTGCGCGCGGCGGCCTCGATCTGCCTCAGCGCGGCGCCCAGCTCGCGGCTGACGACCTCCAGCCCCTGCGCGGAGAGCCCCTTCTCCTTCAGGGTGCGCTCGAGCCGCTGGAGATCGCTCTCGAAAGCGTCCGCCCCCGCCGCGCCGAGCAGCCGCCGCGAGAAGAAACCGGACTGAAGCGGGGTCTGCAGCCCGCGGAAGTCGAGCTGGAGCACCGCCGACCGGAAGAGGCCCGCGAGCTTGCCCTGGTCGCCTTCGAGCGCCGCCTGCCCGAGCGGTGACATCCCGCTGATGGCGTCCTGCAGCGTGTCGAGCACGTCCTGCAGCTCCTTGCCGTCGACGAAGCCCTCCTCCTTCAACCTGCGCGCGACCGAGGCGTCCAGCCCTTCGAAGATCCGCGCGGCGCCGGAGAAGTAGAAGTCGAACGCGCGCTGGAAGGTGGACTCGTCCGAGGCGCGCTTGACCATCGTCCCGCGCAAGGCAGCTCGGAAGGTGGCGCGGTCCTCGAAGCCGACCAGGGCCGAGGCCCTCGCCGCGTCCTGAACCTCGGCGGTGCTGACCCGGAGGCCGTTCTGGCGGAGCACCTCCGCGAACTCGGCGATGCGCGCGTCCACGGGGAGGATCTAGCCGAGGCCCCGGAGCCGGGCCACTGTGGATCTCCCGGCTGCCCGCGCGACCCGGATGCTAGGTTGCCGCGCCGCATGACCCGCCCGCTCGCTTCCCGCTCCTCCTCTGGGGTCGCCCTCGCTTCGGCTATAGCGCTCGCGTGCGCCGCCCTCCCCTCCTCCGCCCGCGCCGAGGTCACCGCCGAGAAGCGGATCGTCGAGCACACCGGCTACACGCTGAAGGCCGGCGAGTGGAAGCTGGGCATCCGCGAGTCCTCCTACGGCGTGACCGACCGGCTCCAGGTGAACTCGTACCTGCTCGCCTCGGCCCTCGTGCTCAACGCCGGCGTGAAGTACCAGCTCGTGGACGCGCCGAACCTCGCGGTGGCGGTGCGCGGCTACGGCGGCGCGTCGCTGACGTCTCTTCTCCTGAGGACGCAGCTCCTGCTCGGCGGCGCGGCGCTCGACGCCACGTTCCCCCTCGGCGACCGGCTCGCGTTCAGCGCCGGCACTCAGTGGA
The DNA here is from genome assembly GCA_964502265.1 of uncultured Myxococcaceae bacterium. Lineage (GTDB taxonomy): Bacteria > Myxococcota > Myxococcia > Myxococcales > Myxococcaceae > JAFAFL01. The sequence goes on from CAZCWA010000059.1 coordinate 8,845, forward strand.
CGATCTGGTCGGTGCGGCAGCAGGACGCGCTCGCGGTGGGTGAGAACATCCGGCTCTCGTGGTTCACCGTCCGGGGTGGGCTGCAGTGGGTGATGCAGCCGCGGCACGTCTTCTTCCTCGAGCTGTCGTCGCCCACGTCCTGGAACACCGCCATCGGCGCCGGCGCGCACGACTTCGACATGCTCGACTTCGCGGATGGGCGGGTCGGCTACCAGTACAGCCGCGGCATCGCCAACCTCCGCCTCAACCTCGGCTGGGGCCCGAGCCTCTTCGGTCGGGGCCCCACCGCCGGCGTCGACTTCTACGTGCGCTTCTAGAACCCGAATCCGGCGAGGAAGAGCAGGTCCACCCGCAGGCCCCGGCTCTGCGCGCCCGCCTCCAACCGGAAGAGGCGCCCTGCGACCTGCGTCTCCACCCCGCCCGCCACGTTGAGTCCAACGTCCACCGAAGCCGACATGGGCTGAGCCGCGTCGTTCACGGTGGGGTGCGTGGTGGTGAGGTGCAGCGCGGGCCCTCCGCCGAGCGTGAACCAGGTGGGCCCGACCGGCACCAGCCAGTGCGCGCGCGCATTGAGCGTGTGGTGCGTGTTCAGGATCCCCACCCGCGAGGTGCCCTGGTTCGCCCAGGTGAAGAGGTAGCCGCCGTCCACGCGCAGCCTGCTCAGCGGCCGGAGCGAGGCGCCGGCGCCGAGCAGCGCGCTGGTCACCCTCAGCCGGGAGGCCTGCTCCGGCATCGCCAGGCCCGCGCGCACCTCCCAGCGGAAGCGCCCCTCGATGGGAGCAGTCGATGCATCGAACACCGGCGCGTCCGGATCCGGCGCGGCATCGCCCTTCGGCGCGGGGCCGGTGGCAGGCGGGAGCGGCGGCGCAGACCAGGGGCTCTGGGCCCAGACGGCTCCGCCGGCGAGGAGGACGCACGCGGCGAGAAGCGACCTCACGGGCAGTTCCCCATCGCGTGTGCGGTGTCGACGGCGATCAGCGTGGGGAACCGCTGCCGGACCACGCTGCAGAAGCGGTCCCGTTCCGCGGCGGTGAAGCGCGCGGCGACCTTGTCGAAGAACCCGAGCACGCTGAAGTCGTACGGGTTGCTGCCCGAGGCCGAGATCTCGTCGCCGATCTCCCGCTGCACGTCGAGCAGCGCGATGGCCACCCGCCGGTGGTCGCCGATGTTGGCGCCGAACTGCCAGAGCGCCGCCGCCACGTGGGCGCCGAGCACGTGCTGCCGGAAGGGGTTGCCGAGCAGCGGGTCCTCGTCCGTCCGCGCCAGCCACTCGTCCACGAGCTCCGCGTCGTCCACGCGCACCGTCCGCATGTCCCGGTCCAGGTCGATCCCCAGCCCCTCCACCGAAGGCTGCATGAAGTTCGGATCGCCGGTGAGCAGGTGGCCGTACATGTCCGCCAGGCCCTCGTCCACGCCGCGGAGCTGGTTCGCCGCGCGCAGCTCCCAGTCGTTGCGCAGCCATGCGGCCACACGCTGGCTCCGCTCCACCAGCACGTTCATCACCTTGTGCGCGTACTCGTGGGCCATCACGCCCAGGTTGGCGGAGAACGGCACCGCGTCCATCGCCACGTGCGGGAGGATCATGAACCCGTCGAAGGTCCCGCCGTACGCCGCGTTGTCCACGAAGAGGAAGTACGTGGGCACGACCTTGGTCAGCATCTCGATCCGCGGGTGGTAGTACGCGTCGATCGTGTTCAGCCGCTCGCGCTCCACGCCCAGCTCGATGAACAGGTTCCGCGACTGCTCCAGCGCCCAATACGACGACGCCATGTTCAGCGAGTCGTAGTCGTCCGCGTGCAGCACCCCGTCCCGCTCGTGGAAGGCGCACCGCACCGGGCCGCCGCCCCGTGCCTGGAGGATGTTCTCGCTCTTGGGGTCGCTGTTCGCCGCCAGCGCGTCCCCCTTGATCGTGGCGCCGCCCATGAAGCGGACCGCCTCGCCGCGCATCTCGCCCACGTCCGCGACGTCCAGCCGCGCGTCGAACAGGCCGTAGGTGCGCGTCTCCGGGTCGAGGCCGAAGATCCGGACCGTGGCAGGGCCGGACTCGCCGCCGCATGCGGAGACGAGCGGGAGGCAGACCAGCAGCGCGAGGAGATGGGCTCGATGGGACATGGTGGCAGGCCGGAGGTTCAGAGGGACATCGCGTATGGCGGGGGCGGGCGCAAGGCCCTGCACGAAGGGTTCACGCGAGCGACTCCGCGGCCTCGAACGCCATCACCGCCTCCACGTGGCGCGTCTGCGGGAACATGTCCACGAGCTGCAGGGAGGTCGGTCTGTAGCCGTGCTGTCCCAGGAGTTTCGCATCCCGCGCCAGCGCACCCGGATCGCAGGCCACGTAGACGACCCTCCGCGCCTTCACCTTCGCGATGAGCGGCGGCAGGTCCGCGGCACCGGTCCGGGGCGGATCGAGCAGCACCGCGTCGAACACCTCGCCCTCCTTCGTCAGGCCCTCGGTGACCTTGCGCGCGTCGCCGAGCACGAAGCGGACGTTCGGGATGCGCCCCTCCTGCACGCTGCGCCGTCCCAGCTCCACCGAGGCGTGTCCGCTCTCCACCGCCAGCACGCTCTGCGCCAGCCCGGCAACCGCGAACGAGAAGTTCCCGTTTCCGGCGTACAGCTCCAGCACCCGCGCTTTACCGTCCGAAGGCAGCGCGAGCGCGTCCACCGCCGCCGCCACCAGCGCCTCGTTCGCCTCCGCATTGGCCTGCGCGAACGCATCCGGACGGATGAAGAGCGGGATCTCCGGCCGCAGCGGCGCCGTCGTCCGCAGCGCCGGCTTGCCGAGCACCACCGGGCTGCCCTCCTTCGGAAGGAGCACCGCCCCGCGAAGCTTCAGCCGCCGGATGGCCTCCTCCGCCGCGTCCCGGTGCTTCGGCTTCACCGGCCCATCGAGCATCACCGCGAACGCAGCGTGCGTCCCGGCGCTGAGCAGGTGCACCGCCGAGGCCTCGCCCTTGAACGGCTTCAGGTACGCGGACAGGGCGCCCGGCAACGACTGCAGCGGCGCATCGAGCGCGGGACACGAGGACACCGGCAAGCAGTGGTGGCTCCGGCGCTCGTACAGGCCAAGAGCGACTTCCTTCTCCGACGACGCGAAGTGCAGCACCGCCCGCCGCCGGTACCCGAGCGCGCGCGGCGAGGCCACGGTCGGAAGCAGCGCGTAGGCGTCCCGGGAGATCCCCCCCAGGTGCTCGAGCGCAGACTGGACGATCTCCTCCTTCGCCCGCCTCTGCGCGCTCTCCTCGAGGTGCAGCCAGTCGCACCCGCCGCACCTGTCCGCGAGGGTGCACGCCGGCGCGCGCCGATGGGGACTGGCGTCGAGGACCTCCAGCAGCCGTCCGCGCAGGGGCTTCCCGGGAGCAGGCGCGGTGACGTCCACCGAAGCCCGGATGCGCTCGCCCGGCAGCGCGTCCTCCACGAAGACGGTGCGCCCATCGAGCTCCGCCACGCCCTCTCCGAGTTGGGAGAGGCGCAGCACGGTCAGCTCGACCTGACGCTCACCACCGGCAGCAGCCACGGGCACCTAGAACCCTTCGGGGTCCGGCAGCTCCTTGCGCAGCCGCTCCACGAAGCGCTCGATGCGGGCCTTCTTCTCGTCGTCCACGTCCACGAACTCGATCGCCATCCCCGGGTCGTGGTGGGCGGCGTCCTCCAGCTCGTTCACCCGCATCACCTTCCCGGTGAGATCGAAGGGGAAGGCGGCGTCCGGCAGCGAGATGATCAGCCGCACCAGCGAGCCCACCGGATGGGGGCTGCGCGTGTTGATGAAGATCCCGCCCCGCGAGATGTTCGTCGCCCAGTCGGTGATGAACCCGTCCACGCTCTTGTAGGCCACCAGCAGCTCGTGGTGGAGCCGCTGGTGCTGCCTCTGCGGGGCCTGCTTGTTCGACGTCTCGGGCATGACGCAGCGCACCCTACCACCGGTGCCGAAGGCTCCCTAGAGGGTCATCTCCCGCAGCTCGGGCGAGAGGATGAGCTTCGGCTCGGTCAGCCGCTGGACCTCCTCGGCGGTGGTGCCGGGGGCGAGCTCCTTCAGCACCAGCCCCTTCGGCGTCACCTCGATGAACGCGAGGTCCGTCACGATGTAGTGGACGCAGCCCTTCCCGGTCAGCGGCAGCGCGCACTCCCTCAGGATCTTCGGCTTGCCGTCCTTCGTCGCGTGCTCCATCGCCACGAACACGCGCTTGGCGCCGACCGCCAGATCCATCGCCCCGCCCATCCCCTTCACCATCTTCCCGGGGATCATCCAGTTGGCGAGGTCGCCCTTCTCGCTGACCTCCATCGCACCCAGCACCGCCATGTCGATGTGGCCGCCGCGGATCATCCCGAACGACAGCGACGAGTCGAAGAACGACGCGCCCGGCACGGTGGTCACCGTCTCCTTGCCGGCGTTGATCAGGTCCGCGTCCTCGTCACCCTCGACCGGCCACGGGCCGATGCCCAGAAGGCCGTTCTCCGAGTGGAGGAGCACGTCCATCCCCTTCGGGATGTAGTTGGCCACCAGCGTGGGCATGCCGATGCCCAGGTTCACGTAGTAGCCGTCGCGGAGCTCCTGGGAGATCCGCTGGGCAATCTGCTCACGGGAAAGCGGCATGGCTCACGACCCCTTCGGGCGCACGGTGCGCTTTTCGATCCACTTCTCGTACTGCTGCCCGTGGACGATCCGCTGGACGAAGATCGACGGCACGTGGATCTCGTCGCCGTCCAGCTCGCCCACCTCCACCAGGTTCTCCACCTCGACGATCGTCACCTTCGCCGCCATGCACATCATGGGGCTGAAGTTGCGGGCGGTCTTGCGGAACACGAGGTTGCCCCACTTGTCCGCCTTCCACGCGCGCACGATCGCGAAGTCCGCCTTGAGCGGGCTCTCGAGCACGTACTCGCGCCCGTCGATCACCTTCGTCTCCTTGCCCTCGGCGATCTTCGTGCCCACGCCGGTGGGCGTGTAGAAGCCGCCCAGGCCCACGCCACCCGCGCGGATGCGCTCGGCCAGGGTCCCCTGCGGGTTGAGCTCCACCTCCAGCTCACCGGAGAGGAACTGGCGCTCGAACTCCTTGTTCTCGCCCACGTACGAGGCCACCATCTTCTTCACCTGCTTCGCCTTGAGCAGCACGCCCAGGCCCAGGTCGGTGGTCCCGCAGTTGTTGGAGATGATCGTCAGATCGCGCACGCCCTTCGTGTGCAGCGCCGCGATGAGCGACTCCGGGTTGCCGCAGAGGCCGAAGCCCCCGCTCATGATCACCGCGCCGTCCTGGACGTCGCGGAGCGCCTCCTCCGGGCTCGCGAAGAGCTTGTTCACGGTCTAGCGCTCCACCATGAGCGCGATGCCCTCGCCGCCGCCGATGCAGAGCGAGACCACGCCGCGCTTCTTGTCCAGGTCCGTCATCGTGTGCAGCAGCGTCACCAGCAGCCGGGTGCCGGACGCGCCGATGGGGTGACCGAGCGCCACCGCGCCGCCGCGCACGTTCACGTTGGAGCTGTCGAGCCCGAGGAGCTGGTTGTTGGCGATGGCCACCACCGCGAACGCCTCGTTGATCTCCCAGAGATCCACGTCGGTCGTCTTGTGGCCCGTCTTCTTCAGCATGGTGTTGATCGCGTCCGCCGGCGCGATGGTGAACTCCACCGGCGTGCGCGCAGCGCCGCCCCAGCCCGCGATCTTCGCCAGCACCGTGCGGCCCTCGGCCTTCGCGCGCTCGGCGCTCATCAGGACCACCGCCGCGCCGCCGTCGTTGATCGACGAGGCGTTGGCCGCGGTCACCGTGCCGTCCTTCTTGAACACCGGCTTGAGGCCCGGGATCTTCTCCGGCCGCGCGTTCTTCGGACCGTCATCGTCCTCGACCTGCAGCGCCTCGCCCTTCTTCGAGGGGATGGAGATGGGCGCGATCTCCTTCTTGAACAGGCCCTCCTTCTGCGACTGCACCGCACGGCGGGTGGACTCGACCGCGTACTCGTCCTGGGCCGAGCGGGCGATGCCGTGCGAGGTCGAGCAGGCCTCGGCGCACATGCCCATGTGCTGCTGGTTGTAGACGTCCCACAGGCCGTCGTGGACCATCATGTCCTTCATCTGGACGTCGCCCATGCGCGCGCCGCCGCGCATCGCGTGGGTGAAGTACGGCGCGTTGGACATGGACTCCATGCCGCCGGCGACCACCACGTCCGCGTCGCCCAGCGCGATCGCCTGCGCCGCGAGGATCACCGAGTAGGCGCCCGAGCCGCACACCTTGTTGATCGTCACCGCCGGCACCGTCTCCGGCAACCCCGCGCCGAGCGCCGCCTGACGCGCCGGTGCCTGGCCCACGCCGCCCTGGAGCACGCAGCCCATCACCACCTGGTCCACCGTCTCCGGCGACACGCCCGCGCGCTCGAGCGCCGCCTTGATCGCGTGCGCGCCGAGCTGCGGAGCGGTCAGCGCCGCGAGCGAACCCTGGAAGGAGCCGATGGGCGTACGCGCCGCACCGACGATCACCACTTCACGAGGCATCTGATTGGCCATGGAACTTCCTCCGTCGTGGGCGCACCCATAGCAGGCTCGCCGGTCGTTGACAGCCCTCGCTCGAGGTCTGGCGGCCCACCCGGCCGGGTTCGGGCTCGCCTACTTGCCTTCGCCGCGTGCGGCGGTGGACACCTTCCGGGCAGGGCGCTTCTTCGTGGCCGCGCGTGCGGCCGGTTGATGCGCGGGGCCGGTGGTGGGATCCCCTGCGGCACCCTTCTGAGGGGAGCGCTTCTTCAGCTTGCGCGGCGGAAGGAGCTCGGGCTCGGCGGGGATCTTCTGGGCGAGGAAGATCGCCGCGTCGATCTTGTAGAAGTTCCGGGCGCGGTACCAGGTGAGCGCGGACTCGTTGTTCTCGGCGACCTCGAGCACGAGGTGGGTGAGCCCCCGGGTGCGCGCGAGATGCTGGAGCTGCTCCATCATGAAGGCGCCCACACCCCGGCCCTGCCAGTTGGGGTGCACCGCCAGCTCCTCGACGAAGAGCGGGCGCATGCCGCGCTTCTCGAACCAGCGCGGGTTCACCCAGTTGTCCTCGCCGCTCACCGCGTACGCGCACTCCGAGTAGCCGACGATGTCGCCCTCCACCTCGTAGAGGAGCTGCTCCACGCCCTCCACGTCATAGACCTCGAGGAAGCGGCGCTTGGTGCGCGGGCGCTGGTACTCCACCGTCTCGCGGTTCACGTCGCGGAAGACCAGCTTGAGGAACTCCCACGTCCGGTTGAGGTCGC
>CAZCWA010000060.1:0-15977 GCA_964502265.1 uncultured Myxococcaceae bacterium
GCGCCATCTAGGCCTTCTGGCCCCCCTGCGGTTTGAGCAGGGGGAAGAGGATCACATCGCGGATGCTCGGCGCGTCGGTGAAGAGCATCGCCAACCGGTCGATGCCGATGCCCTCGCCCGCCGTCGGCGGCATGCCGTGCTCGAGCGCGCGGATGTAGTCCTCGTCGTAGTCCATCGTCTCCTGCTGCCCCCGCTGCTTCGCCTCGACCTGCGCGAGGAAGCGGCCCTTCTGGTCCAGCGGATCGTTCAGCTCGGAGAACGCGTTGGCGATCTCGCGGCCGGCCACGAACAACTCGAACCGGTCCGTCATTTCCGGATTGGAGTCGTTCCTGCGCGCCAGCGGCGACACCGCGGTGGGGAACTGGGTGATGAAGGTGGGGTGGATGAGCGTGTGCTCCACGTGCTCCTCGAAGAGCGCGCCCACCAGCTCGCCGTGGTTCATCGCCTCGATCGCGCGGCGCTCGGCGTCCTTGTGGTCGCCCTTGAGCAGCTCGTGGCGGAGCCTGTCCACGTCCACCATGTCCTTGTCCGACAGGCCGGGCACGCTCTCGCGGATCGCCTCCATCATGGGGATGCGCTTCCAGCCCTTGCCGTAGTCGATCTCGTGGCCCTGGTAGGGGAGCTTCGTCGCCCCCGCCACGTGCTGGGCGGCCTCGGAGAGCATCTCCTCGGTGAGGTCCATCAGGTCCTCGTACGTGGCGTACGCCTGGTAGAACTCGAGCATGGTGAACTCGGGGTTGTGGCGCGTGCTCACCCCCTCGTTCCGGAAGTTGCGGTTGATTTCGTAGACGCGCTCGAAGCCGCCCACCACCAGCCGCTTGAGGTACAGCTCCGGCGCGATCCGCATGAACAGCGGGATGTCCAGGGCGTTGTGGTGCGTCTTGAAGGGCCTCGCCGCCGCGCCGGAGACCAGCGGGTGCATCATCGGCGTCTCGACCTCGACGTAGTCCCGCGCGTCGAGGAAGTCCCGGATGAACTTCACCAGCTTCGTCCGCTTGAGGAAGACCGCCTTCACCTCGGGGTTGGACACCAGGTCCAGGTACCGCTGGCGGTAGCGCGTCTCCACGTCCTGCAGCCCGTGCCACTTCTCCGGCAAGGGACGGATGGCCTTGGTCAGCGGCGTGAACTCCTCCACCGCGATGGTCAGCTCGCCCGTCTTGGAGCGGAAGACGTTGCCCTTCGCCGCCACGAAGTCGCCCAGGTCCACGAGCTTCACCCGCTCGTAGGCGTCCCCGAGCACGTCCTTCTTCACGTGGATCTGGATCTCGCCCGACCGGTCTCGGAGCCGGATGAACGCCGCCTTGCCGAACGAGCGCATCGCCACGATCCGGCCCGCCACGTCGTAAGCGGTGGGCGGCGCGGTGTCGAAGTCCTCGATCTTCTGGTGGCCGTGCTTCTCCTCGATCGTCTTCGCCAGGTCCCCCGGCCGGTAGCCGTTGCCCCAGGGGTTCGCGCCCAGCTCGCGCCACTTCTCCGCCTTCTCGAGGCGCTGCGCGACGATCTCTGCTTCCTTCGAACCTTCTTCTGCCATGGCTTGCGTCACCCGCCGAAAGGGCGCGGCAAGCTACCGGAGCGATCCGGGTTGGGCAACGAACTACTGCGGCGCGAGCAGCACCAGCATCACCGCCACCAGCACGCCGATCAGCAGCGGGATCGCCGCCTCCACCGGCACCCGCTGATGCAGGTGCGACAGGTGCAGGCTCCGGTTGCCCATGTACTTCTGCCGGCGCACGCGGCGCAGGATGTTGCCCGCGAGCTGCGGCGGCGCCTTCTCGCGCTCCACGCCGCGCACCGCGCCCACCGCCCGGTGATAGCGCTCCCACCCCGTCCGGCAGTCCCCGCACGTCTCGAGGTGCGAGCGCAGACGGAGCTGTTCCCGCGCGGGAAGCTCTTCGTCCACGAGCGCCCCGAACAGGCCCCTGGCTTCCTTGTGGCTCAGCTCGACCTGCACGTCAGTCCTCCTCGTCCCCGTCCCCGTCGTCGAGGAAGCCCGCCAGCTTCTCCCGCGCGCGGTGCAGCCGGCTCTTCACCGTCCCCACCGGCAGCTCGGTGACCTCGACGATCTCTTCATAGCTCAGGCCCTCGATGTCGCGCAGCACCACCAGGGCGCGCTGTTCCTCATCGAGCCGGGCGATCGCCCCGTGCACCCTCGCCCGCTCCCGAGACGCCAGCAGCGCCTCGTCCGGCTTCTGCGGCCCTCCCACCGCATCGTGCAGCCGCCCCTCGCCCACGTCCTCCCACTCCTCCGACCGCCCCCGCCCGCGCCGCTTGAGGTACTTCAGCCGGTTGATGCAGTGGTTCCGCGAGATGCGGAAGATCCACGTGGAGATCCGCGCGTCCATCCGGAACTTGTCCACGTTCTGGTGCACGCTGACGAAGATCTCCTGCACCAGATCGCTCGCCTCCTCCCGGTCCCCCAGCATCCGCACGCAGAAGTCGAATACCCGGTCCTGGTGCTGCCGCACGAGCTGCTCGAACGCCTCCGGATCCCGCCTGCGCAGCTTGCTCAGCAGCACCCGCTCGGAGAGGACGTTCTTCTGCCCCTCTTCGTCCGTCGCGCTGACGACCGGTCCCTTCAACCCGAACTCGAGCACCCCGCTCGACACGCGCGCACCTCCCGGCTCCCCTTCAGGAGGGTCCGACACCGGCGCGCGCTTCCGGGTTCCGCGGAGGCGAAACATCCCTATTCCCTCGCCTCCTCGAAGAGCACGGCGATGACCACAGCGTGTCCTGAGCGGAAGGGCAAACCCTCCTTCGCAGCAGTGAGGATGCATGGCGGCGGCACGAGGGCCACGCCGTGCGCTCCCCTGGCCTGCTGCCAGCGTAACGTGCATGCGTCGCGCCGGCCTGAAAGCCCCGGCGTGCGTGCGCACCGTTAGGAGCTCCGGGAGGTGCGGGTGCTACGGACGATCGTCTTCGACGTGGATGGGACGCTGGTGGACTCGGTGGATCTGCACGCGCGCTGCTGGCAGGAGGCGTTCGCGCGCTACGGCCGGCAGGTGGAGTTCCAGAAGGTCCGCAGCCAGATCGGCAAGGGCGGGGATCTGCTCATCCCGTACTTCATCTCCGAGGAGGAGAACGAGCGCTGGGGCGAGGAGCTGGATCACTTCCGCTCCGAGCTCTTCCAGGAGCGCTACCTCCACGAGGTCCGCCCGTTCCCGAAGGTCCGCGAACTCTTCGAGCGCGTCCGCATCGACGGCAAGAAGGTCGCCCTCGCCTCCTCCGGCAAGGAGGTGGAGGTGGACCACTACATGGAGCTGCTGAAGGTGTCGGACGTGGTGGACGTGCGCACCACCAGCGACGACGCGGACCGCTCCAAGCCCTATCCGGACATCTTCGCCGCCGCGCTGGAGAAGGTGGGCGTGGAGGACGGTTCGGAGGCGCTGGTGGTGGGCGACAGCCCGTTCGATGCGGAGGCCGCGGGGCGACTGACGGTGCCGTGCGTGGGCGTGCTCTGCGGCGGGTTCGATCCCGAGGACCTGCGCCGGGCGGGCTGCGTCGCGCTCTACCGGGATCCGGCGGACTTGCTGGAGCGGTACGCCACGAGCCCCCTGGCGCGCGATGGCGCGGACGAGCGCGTGGGCATCGCGTAGTAGAAGACGGGGAAGATGATCACGCTTCGGCGCGCCTTCCCCGAGGACCACCCGGCCTACGCCCGGCTCTTCCCCGAGCTCGAGGTGCCGGATCCCATCCCGCCGCTCGACGTCTGGTGGTCGCGCCAGGGCCCGCAGACGATCATCGCCGAGGCGCGCGGCGAGGTGGTGGGCTACCTCTGGTTCGAGCTCATCGGCGGCATGCTCTACGTGCGCAACGTCGTCTCGGATCCGCGCCTGCGCCGCCAGGGCATCGGCCGGAAGCTGCTGCGCGAGTCGATGCGCCGCGGCGTGGAGGCCGGCGCGATCCGCTGGTGCCTCAACGTGAAGGACGACAACGTGGCGGCGATCCGCCTCTACGAGTCGCTCGGCTTGCGCACCGAGTACCCCACCCGCGTGCTCCGGCTCCGATGGGACCTGCCGCCCGTCCACGATGCCGGCGGCGGGCTCACCGTCACCGCACATATAAATGATGCGGGAAGGGTGGAGCGGGCGCTGGGGCTGCTGGAGGGATCGGTGCAGCGCGCGGTGGATCAGGGCCGCGTGGCGGTCACAGCCCTGCGCTCCGCGGAGGTGGTGGGCTTCGCCGCGTTCGATCCGGGCTTCCCCGGCGCCTACCCATTCGTGGCGCGGGATCTGGAGGTGGCCTTCGCGCTGCTGGAGGCGCTGAGCCCCCACCGCCAGCCCTTCCACGACGGGAGCTGGCGCGAGAGCGGCCTGCAGATCGTGGTCGAGCGGGACGAGGCCCTCGCGGACGCGCTGGTGGCACATGGCGCGCAGCCGGTCTTCCGCATCCTCCACCTCGCGGGGCCTCTGCGCGGCTGAGCCTGCTGAGCGGGCTGAGCCGGCTGATATGGGAGAGCGCATGGCGGAGACGACGCTGGACCTGAGAGGCCGTTCCAAGCGCGAGGCGTACGCGGAGCTGGAGGGGCACCTGGGCGCGGTGCTCGAGGGCGTGACCGACGAGGTGACCGCCATGGCCACCTTCAGTGCGCTGCTTCACCACGGCTTCGGCCACCTGTGGACGGGCTTCTACCGGGTGGTCCCGCCTGGCGAGCTGCTGCGGGTGGGGCCCTACCAGGGGACGCTGGGCTGCCTCGAGATCCCCTTCGGCAAGGGCGTGTGCGGCACCGCAGCCGCGCGCCGCCAGACGGTGGTGGTGCCGGACGTGCAGGCGTTCCCCGGCCACATCACCTGCGATGCGAGGTCCCGCTCGGAGATCGTGGTACCGGTGTTCGGCGCGGCACCCGCTACCGGCCCGGCCCCGTTGATCGCCGTGCTGGACATCGACTCCGCCGAGCCCTCGCGCTTCGACGAAGAAGATCGCGAGGGGCTCGAGCGGCTGGTGCGCTGGTTCGCCGCTACTCCGGCATCGCCCGGCTGGGGTTCTTCACGCCCAGAAGCTGCGAGGTGATGAACTCCTCGATGTCCCCGTCGAGCACCGCGTCCGGATTGCCGGTCTCCACGCCGGTCCGGTGGTCCTTCACCATCCGGTAGGGCGCGAGCACGTAGCTGCGGATCTGCGAGCCGAAGGCGATGTCCTTCTTGCCCGCCTCCACTTCGTCCCGGGCGGCCTCGCGCTTCTTCACCTCGGCCTCGTACAGGCGCGAGCGGAGGATCTTCCACGCCACGTCCCGGTTCGAGTGCTGCGAGCGCTCGTTCTGCACCGCCACCGTGATCCCGGTGGGGATGTGGGTGAGCCGCACCGCCGAAGACGTCTTGTTGACCTTCTGGCCGCCGGCGCCGGACGCGCGGTACACGTCGGTGCGCACGTCCTTCTCCGGGATGTCGATGACGATGTCGTCCTCCACCTCCGGATAGACGAACACCGAGGCGAAGGCGGTCTGCCGGCGCGCGTTGGCGTCGAACGGGCTTATCCGCACCAGCCGGTGCACGCCGTTCTCCGCCTTGAGGAACCCGTACGCCCACTCGCCCTGGACGTGGATGGAGGCGTTCTTCATCCCCGCCTCCTCGCCCGCCACGAAGTCGTTGAGCTCCACCTTCCAGCCGCGGGACTCGGCGAAGCGCGTGTACATGCGCAGGAGCATCGCCGCCCAATCCATGGAGTCCGTCCCGCCCGCGCCGGCGTTGATCTCCATGTAACAGCTGTTGCGGTCCTGCTCGCCCGAGAGCATCCGCTGGAACTCGAGCTGGGCGATCTCCGCCTCCACCGAGACGATGGCCTGTTCGGCCTCGGCGCGCGTGGCCTCGTCCTCCGCCTCATCGGCGAGCTCGTAGAGGGTCTGCGCGTCGTCGATCCCGCGCAGCGCGCGGTCGTACACGGCCACCGTCTGCTCGAGGCCGGACTTCTCCTTGAGCAGGCCCTGCGCCTTGACGTTGTCGTCCCAGAAGGTGGGCTGCCCTGCGTCCCGCTCGATCAGGGCGATGCGCGACCGCTTGCGGTCGACGTCAAAGATGCCCCCGGAGCGCGTCCAGCCTCGAACGCAGCTCGCTGAGCTTCTCGGTGTGGTCTGCCATGGTGTCCGTCCTCGCTGAGGGTTCAGGCCGCGGTCGAGGTGGAGGCCCGGGCCGTGCGAGAGGCCGGCGCCGCCACCGTCACCCGGCGCGCGTGCGCTTCATACATCACCGCCGCGGCCGCCATCGCCAGATTCACCGGCAGCAACAGCGCGATCAGCCGCCAGTTGTCCTGATCGAACATCGGCAGGACCTTGAGCAGCACCGAGAGCACGCTCGTCCCCGCCAGCAGCAGCCACGTCGACCGCAGCGCGTGCCCCGCCCAGCGCCGGCCGAACGCCACCGCCAGCCCGAACGGCACCGCGAAGAGCGTGATCGGCGAGGCCAGCAGCAGGTTCTCGTTGCGCCAGGTCACCGTGTGCTCGGTGAACATCCACATCAGGAAGAGCACCGTCCCCGGCAGGCCGAAGAGCAGGCCCAAAAGCGCGTTCCACAGCCCGAAGAACACCCGCGGCAGCCGCGCCGGCGGCCTTCTGCGGTGCCACAGCGACAGGAGCAACCCCACCCCGCCCAGCGCCGCGCCCAGCACGAGCAGCCACGGGAGGTAGTTGGGAACGTGCGCGGGCGGCTCGAAGCGGTCCGCCCGGAACCAGGTGCGCTGCTCGGCCACCACCGGCTGCACCGCGCCCGTCTCGTCCCGCCAGGTCGCGTCCGCCAGCAGCGACTCCAGCTCGCCCGGCAGGAAGAGCTCCTCCCACCGGGTGATCGGCTGGTCGATCTCGTCGTTCATCAGGAAGTCGAGCAGCACCCCCATCGGCGGGAACACGTGCGCGTGCCGCCGCGTGTGGTCCCTGAGCGTCATCCGCGCCGGCGCCTTGCCATGTTCGGCGAGCTGCCCGCCCAGCGCCGCGTCGATGATGTCCCGCGGCCGGGTGGCACAGTTGTCGAAGTAGTGGTGGTAGAGGTAGTCGCGGTTCTCCGGGAGCACGTTCTCCGAGAGCATCCGCGCCAGCGTCTGCGCGCGCTCCGGGGTGAGGTTCAGCCGCTGCAGGCGCACGTGCCGGTTCTGGCTGGCGTAATAGCGGTAGGTGCCGTTGACCTGCGGCGTCTCGTCCACCCAGAACTCGAGCCGGCCCATGGCGAAGCGGGCCAGCATGTCCGGGCCGAAGGAGAACATCCCGTAGTTGTACAGACGCGAGGTCCGCAGCCTCGTGTCCTCCACCACCAGCGCGGTGTGGCCGAACCAGGACGGGACCTCGGGTCCCACGCCGAACGTCACCAGCGAAACCTGGAGGTCCTCCGGGCGGCTCTCGCCGGTGCCCCAGGGCGCGCGCGCGGCCGCCGCCACGGACGGGAGCGCGAGGACGAGGGCGAGCAGCAGGCTGGGGATGAGGTTCCGGCGTGACATGGGCGGCGGTTACCTACAACGCGCGGCGGGCTCCCGTCACTCCCGGCTGCCTCCCGGATACCCGGGCAATGCTAGGGCCCGTCGAACCAGCGGCGCTCCGGGGGCTCGCCGTCTGCCCGCTGCTTGGGCGTCATCTCCAGCGGCGTGCTCCGCGCCGCCTCCTCGGGCGACACCGGCTCGGTGATGAGCTGCTCGGACACCGCCACGGTGCCGCCTGCCTCCACGGCTGCCTGCAACGCGGCGTCGAGGATCACCCCCTGCGCGCCCGCGTCCGTCTCCCCGTCCCGCGGCTCCCCCACCACCGCCGGAATCTCCCGCGCCCACGTCCCGCCGAGCTCCACCGCCCAGGCCTGGCTGGCGCGGATCAACCCGTCCACCGCGCGCAGCTCCGGATGGGTCTCGCGGCGGCCCTCGGGCTCCTGGGCCGGGCGGAGGATCCCGTCGTCCCCCGAGGTGGCGAGGTACCGGGCGACCGCATCCCGCACGAGCGCGTCCGGCGTGCGGCCCTCCTTCGCGGCGACAGCGAAGAGATCCTCCGCGAGCGGGGAGGTGGCGCGGAACTCCACCCGCCGCACGTCGGACATGGCCTCGGCGAGCGCTTCCAGGGCCGCGCTGTGCCGCGCGATGCCGTAGTTGCCCGCGTCGAGCATGGCGCGGATCTCCTGCACCAGCTCCTCCCGGGTGCGCCAGGCGCCCTCCAGCAGGACGGTCTCGGAGTCGATGTCGACGGAGGGAGGCTGCGGGGGAACGTGTGGGTGCGGGTGCATGAGAGGGGACTTCACTTCCCCGCTCCGCGCCGAGTCAAGGCGCCCTGCCCTCACCCTTCGTGCGTGCGACGGATGAGCCCCGGGCGCCCGCCCAGCCCCACCGCCTCGAGCAGCTTCCCCTCGAGCCGCGCCATCTTCCGCGCCTCGCGCTCGCCCCGCTCGTGGTCGTGTCCCAGCAGGTGGAGCAGCCCGTGGGCGAGGTAGAGCGCCAGCTCCTCGCGCACCGTCACCCCGTGCCGCTTCGCCGCCCGCTGCGCCGTGTCCACCGAGAGGATGACGTCCCCCAGCGGCCTTTGGCCGGGGACGCCCGGCGGCAGCTCACCGGCCGGGAAGCTCAGCACGTCGGTCGCCTTGTCCTTGCCGCGCCACTCGCGGTTGAGCCGGCGGATCGCCCCATCGCCCACCACCGCGATCGACAGCTCCGCGTCGCGGACCCGGAGCACCTCGAGGAAGGCGGTCGCCTGCCGCTTCAGCCCCGGCGCGAGCCGCTTGCCCTTCTCACCGCGCGCCTGGACGAGGACCGTCGTCGTCCCGCCCGCGCTCACGGACGCTTCGAGCCCTGCGCGGGGGCGGAACGCGCGTCCACCGACTGCAGCAGCGCGTCGAAGTCCTTGCGGGCGGCGTTCACCGTCTTGTCCGGCCCGGTGAGCTTGAAGAACACCGCGCCTTCGGGGCCTTCGACGATGGCGCCCAGCAGCCGGTAGCCGGGCTTCTTCGAGGGCGGCGCGCCCATCATCATCCCGCCGCCTGCGGTGTAGGTGCCCGTGACCTCCACCCGGGTGAGCGGCATCCCCTTCACCTGGCCCTGCGACGATTTGGCGTGCTTCTGCGAAGGGCTCCCGTCCGCCTGCACGAACTGGTTCACCCAGCGGTCGAGGTTCGCCTGCACCGCCCCGCCCTGTCCGGGGCCGAAGTAGAAGATTCCGAGCTCACCCGGCTCGGTGTCGCCCTTCTGCGCGGGGATCGCGTAGGTGGCCGCGCGCATGGGCCGGTCCGCCTCCCGCTTCCAGGTGTCCGGCGCCTTCCAGGTCAGGCCCCCCGCCGGATCCGCGGCGAACGCGGTGGCGGGCATGAGGACGAACGCGGCGGCGACGGCGGCAGAGGCGAGGAAAAGGGCGCGCATGACCCCGACCTCTACCACAGCTTCGAAGGCCGCCCGGACCTGCTTCAGGCGCCGCCCGTCTTCCGCCCATCGCCGCGGACGACCGGCGCCTGGGAGGACGATTCCGCCCCGCCCGCGGCGAGGGCCTGCAGCGTCCCGTTCTGTATCGTCTGCCCTGGCCTCGGGGCCTGCAGCGCGCCCGGCGGATAGACCGGACGTGCGTGGTAGATGCCCTCCAGCGTCCGCACGAACGAGTGGGCGATGAGGTTCAGGTCCTTCAGCGTGAGGTCGCACTCGTCGAGCTGCCCCTCGCTGAAGATCATGTTGATGAGCTTCTGCACCAGCGCCTGCAGTTTGGGCGTGCTCTGGTCCGGCATCGAGCGGGAGGCGGCCTCCACCGCGTCGGCGATCATCACCAGCGCCGCCTCGCGGAACTGCGGCTTCGGCCCGGCGTAGCGGTAGACGCTCTCGTCGATGGGCTGGGGGTTCTCCTTCCCCTCCTGCTCCTTGAGCGCCTTGTGGAAGAAGAAGCCCACCAGCCGCGTGCCGTGGTGCTGCGGGATGGCGTCCGCCACCAGCTTCGGCAGCCGGTACTGGCGGGCCATCTCCATGCCCTCGGTGACGTGCCGCTTGATGATCACCGCGCTCATCGCCGGCGCGAGCTGCTCGTGGCGGTTGTCGCCCTTCTGGTTCTCCCCGAAGAAGAGCGGATTCCGGCCCTTGCCGATGTCGTGGTAGTACGCGCAGCTCCGGGCCAGCAGGGGGTTGGCGCCAATCGCCTCCGCCGCCGCCTCCACCAGGCTGCCCATGATGATCGAGTGGTGGTAGGTGCCCGGCGCCTGGACGATCAGCTCCTTGAGCGCGGGGTGGTTGAGGTTCGCCAGCTCCAGCAGCTTGATGTCCGACGCGTAGCCGAACGCCGCCTCGATGAGCGGGGTCAGCGCCATCACCGTCACCGGCACCGCGAGGCTCGTCCCCACCAGGGTGAACAGCGCCACGTAGAGCGTGTCGGTGGTGAAGCCCTTCCCTTCCGCGAAGGCGAAGAAGAGCACGGTGACGAAGTTGGCCGCGCCGGTGAGCAGGCCCGCCTTGAAGATGCCCACCCGGTCCTTGGCCCGGGTGATCCGGTCCGCGGCCACCAGCGCGCCCACCAGGGAGAAGATCCCGAAGGCCAGCGAGTTGCCCAGCATCATCCCCGCCAGGCACGCCATCACGATGGCGAAGAAGAGCGCCAGCTCCTGGCTGAGGAGGAAGCGCACCAGCATGGCCCCGGCGGCAATGGGCACCGCGTAGTAGAGCGCCTCGGGCGGGATGTGCGGATACCGGTCGTGCACCGCGTCCGCGACCGTGGTCCAGACCTGCACCATCCCGAGGAACACGACCAGCAAGAGCCCCAGCACCACCGCGTCCTTGCGCGTGGGCCGGAAGCGCCGGAACGCCGCCCGATGGAACGCGTAGACCGCGGCGATGATCAGCGCCACCAGCCCCGCCGACCCGAGCTGCACCTGCACCAGGTCCAGCTCGTCCGTCTGCGCCCGCATCCCCTCGAGGATGACGAGGTGCCGCGGCTCCACCAGCTCACCGTCGCCGATGATCTTCTGGCCCTTGCGGATCTGGATCACCGCGTCCTTCGCCGCGCCCGCCGCCGCCGTCCGGCGCGCCTCGGTCTCGGCAGCGTTCACGGTCAGGTTCGGCCGCACCTGGCGCTTGGCGAGCCGCAGCACCGCCCGCCGCAGCGGGATGGGCGAGTCCGGCAGGATGTTGCCCGGCACCGAGGCGAAGCGCTCCACCTCTCCCAGCGCGCCGCGCACGTCGTAGACGGCGGGCGGCGCCACCGGGGACTGGGTCTCCGAGCGCGAGGTGACCTGGCGCACGGTGATCACCCCGCCATCGACCTGATCGAGCTCCGCGCGCGAGGCGATGATCGGCGCCGTGCCCGGCTCGCCCGAATACACCCGCTCCAGCAAGAGCAGCGTGGCCGCCTCCACCTCGCGGGAGAAGCGCGCCTCGACCAGCTCGTTCCAGTCCTCGTTCTCGAGCGGCCCCAGCCGCTGCTCGAAGGCCTTGCGCTCGGCGTTCAACAGGCCGGTCAGCTCCGCTTCGCTGGCCTTCGCATCGGCCTCGGCACGCTTGCGGGCCGCGCCGTTCTGCGCCCCGTTCTGCGCAGCGGACCCGTTCGCCCCCGCCTGCCCGTTGCCCTCGGTGGCCGCCTGCTGCGCCGCCACCCGGGCCTCGTGCCGGGCCACCACGTCCTGCATGGCCGCGAACGCCTCCCGCACGGCCTGGCGGACCTCGGTGGCCACGCCCGGGTTGAGGTCGTAGACCGGACGGACCGCGGCGCGAGCGCTCAGGCGGGCCTGCTCGCTCGCGGGACGATCGATGATCTCGTAGTCCCGGTTGGCCTTGAAGCCCGCGGGCGAGCTGCTGCGGAACGGCCGGCCGAGATCGTCCTCCCCCAGGGGCGGGACCTGCTGCTGGGTCAGGCCCGGCGAGATGAAGAAGGTGGCGCTCACCGCCACCGCGACGAGCAGGACGATGTGGGTCAGGCGTCCGCGGAGGGCCACCGGCGAGGCGCGGCGGAGAAGCTCCACCAACGCATCGAACGGGGTCCTGTCCCTGGGCGCCGGACCCTGTGGGGTCGGTTCCGACATGGAACTTTCAACCGTAGGCAGGCTTCCACACTTCCATCAAGAAGCGTGTCTGGCCGGCAGCCCGCCCTCCGGTGGCGTTTCCTCTGCCTGCCCGCCCGCCGGAACGGCGTCCATTCCGCCCCCTTCAGCCGCCGCCTTCTTCGCGGCCTCCTGCGCGTCCGAGACCTCGTAGGCGCGGATGACGGCCTGCACCAGCGGGTGACGCACCACGTCCACGTCCCCGAAGGTGGAGAACGCGATCCCCGGGGTTCCGGCGAGGATCCGCTGCGCGTGGGTGAGCCCGGACGTGCGGCCCACCGGCAGATCCACCTGGGTCGTGTCTCCGGTGACGACCGCCTTGGAGTGGAAGCCGAGCCGGGTGAGGAACATCTTCATCTGCTCCACGGTGGTGTTCTGCGCCTCGTCGAGGATGACGAACGCGTCGTTGAGGGTCCGGCCGCGCATGAAGGCCAGCGGGGCGACCTCGACCACGCCCTCCTCCACGAGCTGCGCGGCACGGCCCACGTCCATCATGTCGTGGAGCGCGTCGTACAGCGGCCGCAGGTAGGGGTTCACCTTCTCCGCCAGATCCCCGGGGAGGAAGCCCAGCTTCTCGCCCGCCTCCACCGCCGGCCGCGCGAGGATGATCCGCTTGACCTTCCGCTCTTGCAGGTACGCGATGGCCATGGCCATGGCGAGGTAGGTCTTCCCCGTCCCCGCAGGCCCGATGCCGAAGACGATGTCGTGGTTGCGGATGGCGTCCACGTACCGCTTCTGGGCGATGCTCTTGGGCGACACCTGCCGCCCCGTCCCGCGGTTGAGCACGGGCCCCATGAAGAGGTCGCGCACGCGCTCCTCGCCCTGGCCCATTACCTTGATCGCCTGCTCCACGTCCTGCAGGTAGAGGCTGCGCCCCGCGCGGGCCATTCCGGCCAGTTCGTCGATGAGGCGGGCCGCGAAGGACACCTCCTCCGGCGATCCGGAGAGGGTCAGATCCGTGCCGCGCATCCCCACCCGCACCCCGAGCCTGCGCTCGAGCAGCTTCAGGTTCTCGTTGTGGTTCCCGCACACCGCCTGGGCCACCTTGTTGTCGCCCAGGTTCACCTTCGCGGTGGTGTGCTCCATCTTCTGCGCTCGGTCAGTCTGCAATCGTGCTCCGCTCCCAGTCCCGGAATCCGCCGGGGCGCCGCTGCGTGGCTCCACCCTTTGCTCTGCCGCCTGGCCCCTCGAAACGCGACGGGCAGCCAACCTAGCGCAGGACCGGCGGGATCCGAACTGCCCAGGCGCGCCGCCGGGCCCGCCTGCAGAAGCCATAACAGCGGGCGGCGCCGGCTTTCATCCAGACCAGCGAGCGGCCTCAGCGCAGCGGCGGAAGAAGCACGAAGCCCGTCCCGGTGCGGCGGTAGTGGTACGGCTCCCGCCACGGGTGGCGCACGTCCGTCTGGCCGAGCAGCCCCGCCTCCACCAGCCGCTCCAGCGCGTCGGGCAGCTCCCCCGCCTCGAGCCGGTACACGTCCAGCGCCGCCTCGATGCGCGCCATCTGCGCCCGGCTGACCATCCGCTGCGCCGCGGGGTCGTTGAAGGTGGCCGCGCTCTGCCCGAAGGAGACCGCCTCGAGGTTCAGCCGCGAGCCGATCAGCACCAGCAGCGCCAGAAGCGCCGAGCTCAGCGCCACCCGCCCCACCGCCCCCACCATGCGCCCCAGCCGCGTCTCGCTGCCGCCCACCGCGTGCGTGCGCCCCGAGGGCTCCACCGGCGCGAGGTAGCCCTGGTTCACCAGGTTCAGGAGCGACTTGCAGGTCTCGAACTCGCCCAGGCACGACAGATCGATGAGCTTGCGGACCTCGCGCCCGGGGGTGGCCAACGAGAACACGCGGCGCTCGTTGTCGCCCAGGTGCGCGAACTCGCCGGTCTTCGAGCGCTTCTCCCGCGCGGGCAGCCCGCCCTCGAAGGCGGCGTCGAGCGCGGTGTCGAAGCTGTCGGTGTCCTGCGCGGCGACGGTGGCCGGCGGCAGCTCCTTCAGCCGCTGGAAGGTGAGCTCGTAGCTGGTGATCGCCCGCTTGATCACCGGCCACTCGTCCACCATCCGGAAGCCTTCCATCAGCACCGACTCCGCCCGCAGGCTCAAGGCCGCGTCCGGGTCGACCTCCACCTCGCCCTGCTCGAACTGGTAGGAGCCGCTCTTCCACGAGAAGAGCCGGTAGAGCGTCTCGGTGGTCTGCAAAGAGACCATCTGGGCGAAGCGCTCCTTCGTCACCATCCGCGAGGTGACCATCACGTCCCCGAGCCGCTTGAGCGTGCGCCGCTGCGTCTCCAGCGCGAACTCGAGCTGCGACTCGGTGATCAGCTCCGCGCGCACCAGCATGGCGCCGATGAGCTCCTTCTTCTTCCGGGAGGTGCTCTCCGCGCGGACGATGTTGCCGTCCCGGAAGTAGACGTGCGTCTCCTGATCGCGCGCCTTGAGGTGGAGGACTCCGGTCTTCTGCTGGTGACCGATGAGCTGGAGGATGTCGGCGATGCCGAAGTCCTTGAGCGTGCCCTTCAGCGCCATGCGCGGTCCACCTGGGTCTTGCGGAGGCTCCGCAGCGAGAGGAGATACACCACCGACAGCGCCGTCACCGCCGGCACCACGCGCACCCACAAGGGCACCGTGCCGTAGGGCGCCCGCAGCACGCCGTCCCGCAGCACCGCCAGCGCCACGAGGAAGAGGAAGCCGAAGGTGAAGCCCACGCCCCGGAGCGGCAGGCCGGCGCTGAGGTGGCCGGTGCCCGAGCAGAGGATGCCCATCAGCCACGCCACCCGGTCCTTGCGCGTCTGGTAGCGGTCGACCTCGATCTGCTTGCGCAGCTTCACCTGCGGCGCCACCAGGCCCCGGCGGGCGAAGACGTTCACGCACTGACCGCACAGCGTGCTCGCCCCCGAGAGCTCGGGATCGCACCTTCGGCACACCGCCCGGCCGCACTTGTCGCAGCCCTTCGAGGCGCCCACCGCGTGGCGCGCCTGCCCGAGCCCCACCGCCAGCAGCGCGAGCACCGCCGGCAGCCCCCACATCAGTGGTCCGGAGGTGGTGCCCAGCAGCCGCCACGCGAGCTGGTCCGCCACCCGCTGCCCCGCGTCCGGCACCCGCGCCAGCGGCGCCACGTCCGACCACGGGAGCGGCGGGCTGAGCAGCAGCCGGTGGACGCGGACCTCGTCCTCGGCAGGCTGGGGACGCGAGAGCAACGCGGGCTCCGCGAGCTGCGCCTGCACCAGCGCCGCCTGCGCCCGCTCGAGCTCCAGCGCCCGCGCAGGTCCCTGCGCCGCAGCGGCGAGCCGGAAGTGGACCCGCGAGAGGTTCCAGGAGGCCGCTGCCAGCATCGGGTCCAGCTCGCGCGCGCGCCGGTAGTGCGCCAGTGCCCCGTCGAGGTCGCCCGCCGCGAACCGCGCGTTGCCCAGCAGCACCGTCAGCCGCGGATCGTTCTGCCGCTGCAGGGCGGCGCGCTTCATCAGGTCGGAAGCCCCGGTGAGCCGGCCGCGCCCGAGCTCGTGCCGGGCCAGCGCGTAGAGCTCCGCGAAGTGGGCCTCGCCCTTGTCCAGCCGCGCCCTGAGCATCGCCGCCGCGCCCTCCGCCTGCAGCCCGCCGCGCTCCACCCGGTAGACGTTCTCCGCGGGCGTCCCGCCGAAGCTCGTCCTGTCGGTGAAGAAGCCGGCCAAAGGCGGCGCGAGCCCGAGCAGGGCCACAAGTGCCCCGGCGACGATGCGCTCGGTGAGGTCCAGGTACACCGCGGCGGCGAAGAGGAGCGCCACCACCACCGGCACCAGCCCCATCCGGAACACCAGCGGGAGGCCGAGGACGAGCACCGCCAGAGGGGCCGTCTGCCACCTCGCGGCCGCGCGGGGGAAGAGGTGGTGCACGTCGTGGAGGAAGTAGCGCAGGCGGCCGCCCGCCAGCACCAGCACGCCGAGCACGGCGGTGGCCACCAGCGCGGTGACCAGCGCCGCGCCCACGTCCGCGAGCCATGGCCGCAGGTAGCGGGGATCCGAGGCCACCGCGCCCAATGCGCGCCACGCCGCGGGCACGCG
>CAZCWA010000061.1:0-15900 GCA_964502265.1 uncultured Myxococcaceae bacterium
GCTCGTCCAGCAGCGTCATCAACTCCAGCCGGGCGCGCTCGATGCGGGAGGGCTGCACGTCGCGGGCGTACATCGACTTCGACGCGTCGAGCGCCACCACGACGTCGATTCCGGTGCGCTTCACCAGCTCGGTGTGCGAACCGCATTCAGGCTGGCCGAGCGCGACCACCAGCAGCATCAGGCCCACGGCGTAGAGCGCCGTCTGGATCAAGGGCCGCACGGTGGAGACGCCGGGCGCGAGCGAGGCAGCGAAGCGCGCGCCGAGCAGCCTCTGCACCTTCGCCTCGCGGCGCAGCGCAGCCCACAGCCCGAGCACCAACAGCAGCCCCACCACCGCCGCCATCGCGAGCCACGCGGGCTGGGCGAAGCCGGCGTCGTAGCCGAGCAGCCTGAAGCGCCACGGGGGCAGGTCGAGGAGGGCCAGGGCGCTCACGGTCATGGGAACACCCTCAGCACGCTGCGGCGCAGGAGGAACTCGAGCGCGAGCAGGAGGAAGGCCCAGAGCAGCCACGGGTGGAAGTCCTCGGCGTAGTTCGCGGCCGCGCCGCCCTCCATCAGCTTCGAGCGCTCCAGCGAGTCGAGCACCGCGCGCAGCCCCTGCTCCAGCTCGGCGCGGTCGGTGGCGACGTAGCTCTCGCCGCCGGTCATCTCGCTCATCTGCTCGAGCAGCTCCGGGTTCACCGGCAGCTCCATGTCCCGGTACGACACGTTGCCGAAGAGGTCGCGGCCGACGGGGAACGGGACCTTGCCGCTCTTGCCCACGAGGATGGTGTAGATGCGGACGTCGAGCGCCTTCGCCATCGCCGCAGCGTCGAGCGGCGCGACCTTGCCGGCGTTGTTGTCGCCGTCGGTGAGGAGGATGACCACCCGGCTCTTCGCGTCCGAGTCCCGCAACCGGTTGAGCGACGTCGCCACCGCGTCGCCTATCGCGGTGCCGTCCGGGAGCACGCGGGTGCGGATCTGCCGGACCACCTCGCGCAGCACCTCGTAGTCGAGGGTCAACGGCGCCTGGGTGATCGCCTCGCCCGCGAAGACCACCAGCCCGATGCGGTCGTTGACGCGCGTGCCGAGGAATTCCACCAGCACCTGCTTGGCCACGTAGAGCCGGTTCTGGGGACGGAAGTCCGCCGCCTCCATCGAGGTGGAGAGGTCGAAGGCGATGACGATGTCGATGCCCTCCACCGAGAGGTCGCGCACGCGGTTGTCGCGGGTCTGCGGCCGGGCAATCGCCACCACCGCCAGCGCGATGCCGGCCACGCGCATCACCGGCAACAGCGGCAGCAGCCAGGGCCGTATCCCCCTGCCCTTCTTCGCGAACACGTGCGCGGCGGAGAAGCGCAGCACCGCGCGCGTCCGGTGCTCGCGCCAGGCCCAGTAGAGCACCAGCGGGATCACCGCGAGCAGCAGGAACGCCCACGGGCTGTGGAAGCTATCGCTCGGGAGCATCGGACTTCGTCGGTTCGTCGGAAGAGGCGGGTGTGGAGGGCGTGGAGGGTGTGGAGGGCGTGGTCACCGTGAGCAGGTGGTAGGCGAACTCGAGCGACGCCTGGCACTGGTCCGGCGAACGCTCCGCCTTTGCGAACTTCACGAGGTCTGCGTCGAAGAGGAACTGCGCGAGGGCCTCCTTCGGCAGCGCGTCGTCTGGCACTGGCCGGAGGCGATCAACAAGCTCGCGAGAGGTGCATTCCAGCGCTTCCACGCGGTAGCGCTCGCCCACGTAGCCGCGGACGATGTCGGTGAGCTGGACGTAGAACTCCTTGCTCCGGCCCTGCTCCGGGAGGTGTTCGGCCGCCAGCGCGTCCAGCGCGTTCCGCGTTCTCACCTCCAGCGGCAGGGCCGGAAGCGCGGGCTTCAGTGCAGCCAGCGGGCGGGGGCGCTTCCACCATCTATAGAGGAGGTACGCGAGCAACGCGGCGGCGAGCAGCCCTCCCAGGATCCAGAACACGGTGTACGACGGCACCGGCACGACCTGCGGTGGGCGGATGTCGTAGAAGCCGGCGCCCTTCTCCTCGGCATCCGGCGGCAGCGAGGAGGTGACGGTGACCGCGGCAGCCGGGGACTCCCAGCGCGCCTCGCCGTCGGCGGTGGCCACCTCGAACTGGAGCGGGGGCAGCGTGAGCTCCCCGAGCTCGAAGGCGGAGAGGCGCACGGTGAAGGTCGTGGTCGCCTGGCGCGGGCTGTCCTGGCGGCGGCGCTGCACGTCGAGCAGCTCGAACGCTCCGTCTGCAGTGGGCGGCCGGAGCTCCCAGCGCTCCTCGGGGGCGTGGCTGAGCTCCAGCGTGCGGACGAAGGGCTCGCCGAGGAGGACCTGCTCCGGCGCGACCGTCTGCTTCACCTCCACCGGCGCGACGGCCAGGACGGATGCGAGGACGAGGAGCGCCGCGTTCACTTCATCCTCCGCGCGCGCATGCGGAAGAACCGGGCCATGGCGTTGACGTAGTCCTCGCCGGCCTTCAGCTCCACGCTGTCCAGCTCGAGCTTCTTGAACAGCTTTCGCCGCTCCTCGCGCGCGCCGCCCATGCGCTTCTCGAACTCGCTGCGCACGAAGGGATCGCTGGCGTCGACGACGATCCGCTCGCCGGTCTCCGGATCCTCCAGCGACACCAGGCCCAGCTTCGGGAACTTCTCCTCCAGCGGATCGCTGATCACCACCGGCACGAGGTCGTGCTTGCGGCTGACGATCCGAAGGGGCTTCTCCATCTGCTGCACGAGGAAGTCCGAGATGAGGAAGGTGATCGTCTTCCGCGGCGCAATGCGGGAGAGGTAGGTCAGGCCCGCGCCCAGGTCCGTCCCCTTCCCCTTCGGCTTGAAGGAGAGGATGTCGCTCACCACGCGCAGCACGTGCTTCCGGCCCTTCTTCGGCGGGATGACGTGCTCCACCCGGTCCGAGAAGAGGATGAGCCCCACCCGGTCGTTGTTGGCGATGGCGGAGAAGGCGATCTGCGCGGCGACCTCGGCGGCGATCTCGGACTTGGACTGCCCGCGCGAGGCGAACTCCTTCGATGCGGAGACGTCCACCAGCAGCACGACGGTGAGCTCGCGCTCCTCGGCGAACACCTTCACGTACGGCTCGTTCATGCGGGCCGTGACGTTCCAGTCGATGGTGCGGATCTCGTCGCCGGGCTGGTACTGGCGCACCTCGCTGAACGCCATCCCCCGGCCCTTGAAGACCGAGTGGTACTGCCCCGCCATGGAGTCCGAGACCACCTTCCGCGTGGTGATCTCCAGACGGCGGATCCGCTTGATGAGCTCCTGGGGGAGCATGGCGCGCTAGGGCACCTCGACGCGGTCGAAGATGCGCTGGATCAGCTTCTCGCTGGTCAGGTCCTCCGCCTCCGCCTCATAGGTGGGCGAGACGCGGTGGCGCAGCACATCGAAGCCGATGGCCTTCACGTCGTCCGGGGTCACGAAGCCGCGGTGCTTGAGGAACGCGTGCGCGCGGGCGGCCTGGGTCAGGTAGATGGTCGCGCGCGGGGAGGCGCCGTGCTCGATCAGATCGGTCAGGTCCTTGAGCCCGTACTTCGCCGGCTCGCGCGTGGCGAAGACGAGGTTCAGGATGTAGTCCTTCACCTTCTCGTCCACGTAGATCTCGTTGACCACCCCGCGGGCGCGCGCGAGCTGCTCGGTGGTGACGACCCGGTTGGCGCCCGGTGAGCTGCCGGTGCTCATCCGGTCGAGGATCTGCTTCTCCTCCTCGCGGGTGGGATAGCCCACCTTCACCTTGAGCATGAAGCGGTCCACCTGCGCCTCGGGCAAAGGATAGGTGCCCTCCTGCTCGATCGGGTTCTGCGTGGCGAGGACGATGAACGGCGACGGAAGGGGGAAGGTCTGATCGCCGATGGTGACCTGCCGCTCCTGCATGGCCTCCAGCAGCGCGGACTGCACCTTGGCCGGCGCGCGGTTGATCTCGTCCGCCAGGATCACGTTGGCGAACACCGGGCCGCGGCGCACCGTGAACTGGCCCGAGTGCTGGTTGTAGATCGTCGTCCCCACCAGGTCGGCGGGCAGCAGATCGGGCGTGAACTGGATGCGCATGAACGCGGCGTTCACCGTGTCCGCCAGGGTCCGCACCGTCAGCGTCTTCGCCAGGCCCGGCAGCCCCTCGAGCAGCACGTGGCCACCCGTGAGCAGGCCGACGAGCGTTCGCTCGATCATGTAGCGCTGCCCGACGATCACCTTTCCCACCTCGGCGAGAATGCCGTCGACGAACGCGCTCTCTTCGCGGACGCGTTCGGTGAGCGCCCGGATGTCGGTGTTCATGGCCTCCGAATAGCCGCATGTGCCCCCGCCGCCAAGTTTCTGCGGCAACCGGAGGCTCGAGGCTGCCGACCACGATGACGCAGCGCGTTCATCGAGCGGCTCGACTTTCGGGGCATGTCGGGACGCTGGGCGGGCGTACGGCCGTGTCCGGCTTTGCTTGACCCCGTGGGAGCGATGCCGGACGATTCGCGGCCTTCGGGCCGGGTCAGTTCGCAGACCCCTCACACGTAAAAGATCACGGACACGCCCATGCGCAACCTTCCCCTCCGGCGCGCCTTCGCCGCCGCCGCCATCGTTGCCACCGCGCTGCTGCCCGCCGCGGCGCTGGCAACCCACCCCGTGGTTCCCACGCTGCTGCGCCAGAACCTCGGCTCCGGCACCGGCCAGACCATCCAGCCGGGCTCCATACACCCGTCCGGGACGGACGTCTTCATCACCGCCACCATGCCGGGGGCGACCAACGGCACCGGCTTCTACGACGTGGAGTTGGAGATCGCGCCCGCGGGCTCCCCCTTCACCAACAACCCCACGCACTCGGCGGGCGTGCTCAACGGCAGCAAGTCCACCGTCGACGTGGAGGCGGTGGGCCTGGTCTTCCAGCCGACCAACGGCGCCTGGAAGTGGCAGGCGCGCATGCGCAGCGGCTCGTCCCAGACCTCGGCCACCACCAGCGCCTGGGTCCAGTTCAACGGGGGCGCCACCGCCTTCGAGATCGCGCCGCCCACCGTGCCGGACATCCTGCTCGACTCGGTGACCGTCGTCATGTCGCCGAACCCCGGGCCCAACTCGCTGGAGCTGACCGCCACCGGCGTGTTCCGGAACCGCGGCGCGGTGCCCACCGGCAACTTCCAGTGGCGCGTGTGGCTGTCCACCACGCCCAACCTCTCCGGCACGACCACGCTGCTGTGGACGTCCACCACGCCGCTGAACCTCGCCGCCTCCGGCACCCAGACGGTGTCCTCGGATCTGATCACCATCAGCCCGCGTCCGCCGCCGGGCGCCTACTACGTGGTCATCGAGGCCGACCCGCACGCGACCCCGGGCTGCACCAGCAACTGCGGCCAGGTGAGCGAGTTCGACGAGCTCAACAACATCCGCGCCACCGCCAACCACTTCATCAACGGCACCGATCTGGTGGCCGGGACGATCAGCACCACGGCGACCTCCGCGCAGCCGGGCAGCACGGTGAACTTCAGCGTCAACATGTTCAACCAGGGGACCGACGCCGCGGTCGACGCGCAGGGCCAGCTCATCCCGGTGACCTTCCGCATCGTCGCCAGCCGCACCGCCAACATCACCCACCAGGACCAGGTGGTCTACTCCAACACTTTGACCTTCGCGGGCGGCCAGACCCACAACCTCAACATCCCGGTGACCCTGCCCGCGGGCGTGCTCGGCGGCGACGTGACGTGGGGGCTGGTGCTCGATCCGCAGAATCAGGTGATCGAGGCGCTGGAGTCGAACAACCTCGCCACCACCTCCACCCAGACGACCGTCTCCCAGGCGGACCTCGAGATGGTGAGCGTGGATCTGGTGGACGTGGTCTCCGGCGTCTCGCGGCGCACGGGGGACTTCGGTCAGCAGGCGCGCTTCCGCATCACGCTGAAGAACGTGGGCAACTTCCCCTCCATCCCGGTGCACGCGGGCGTGGTCCTCTCGAAGGACAACAACCTCTCGCTGATCTTCGACCAGCTCTTCGCGGACTCGCCCCTCCCGGGCCTGGCGGTGAATGCCAGCGCGACGCACGACATCACCGTGACCCTGCCGGTGACGGACAAGCAGAGCCCGCCGCAGCCGTGGACCACCGGCGACTACCACTTCTTCGTCACGCTCGACTCCTTCAACGTCATCCACGAGCTCAACGAGAGCAACAACACCGGGATGGTGAGCGGCCCGGTGCGGCTGCGGACGCCGGAGCAGGACTACGCGATGGCGCGGGTGCGGACCGCAGCGCAGACCGCGGCCGGTGACACGCTCTTCATCGAGCGGCAGATCCGCAACGTGGGCACCAGCTCCGGCCAGCCCACCGAGTACGCCTGCTACGCCTCGGCCAACGACATCATCACCCCGCAGGACTTCGCGCTGCACTTCGTCGAGCCCGACGGCACCACCGTCCCGCGGCGGAGCATCACGCTCGGCCTCAACGGGTCTGACCAGCGGACCGAGACGGTGCGCGTGCCGGGCCTCATCCCCGCCGGCAGCTACTACGTGGGCTGCATCGTGGATCCGGACGGCGCCCTCTCCGAGCTGTCGAAGACGAACAACACTGCGACCACGCAGGCGCCGGTGACCGTGGCCGGGCAGGCCTTCCAGATCGGCACCATCCAGGTTCCGGACGCCACCGTGGGCCAGTCGTACCTGGTGCGGCTCAACACGGTGCAGGCGCCGGGCCCGGTGACCTGGACCGCGGGCACGGTGGCGCCGGGGCTGTCGGTGACGGCGACCGGTGAGCTGACGGGCACCCCGACCGAGATCGGCATCTACACCTTCCGCGTCACCGCCATGAGCGGCCGCTTCATCGCCGAGCGGGTGCTCACGGTGCGCGCGCTGCCGACGACGACGCAGCTCGTGGTGACCACGCAGAACCTCCCGCCGGTGGTGAACGACACCTCGCGCGTGTACCAGGCGCAGCTCTCCGCCATCGGCGGCTCGCGCCCCTACGCCTGGACGGTCGTACAGGGCACGCTGCCCAACGGCCTCACGCTCGACGCGCAGAGCGGCCTCATCTCCGGCTCGCTGAAGCCGGGCGTGGCCAACGGCGAGACCAACGTGACCGTGCGCGTGCGCGGCGCCCTGGGCGCGGAGGCCACCCGTCAGCTCCGGATCCGGGTGCTCCCCGCGGGCGCGCTGGCCATCGGCTCGCTGGCGCTGCCGGACAGCATGGTGGGCCAGGACTACCTCTCCGACCTCGCGGCCACGATGACGGGCGGGATGACGCTGGCGCCGCCGCTGGTCTGGACGGTCTCGGCCGGGAACCTGCCGCCGGGGCTCGTGCTGCAGACGCACGTGGACAACACCACCGGCCTCGTCTCCGGCAAGCCCACCGTCGCGGGCACCTACACCTTCACCGTGCAGGTCCGTGACAACATGGGCCGGACGGACACCGCGTCGTACGTGGTGACCATCCACTCCAACGGCGTGCGCGTGACCTGGGCCCAGCCTCCGGCCGTGCTCGCGCCGGGCGATGTGGTGGACCTCGCGTTCGCGGGCAGCGGCGCCGGCAACCAGACCTTCCGCTTCTTCTCGGGCAACCTCCCCGCGGGCCTCCAGCTCTCGCCGGACGGCAAGCTCACCGGGACGGTGGCCGAGGAGGCGCGGGACGGCACCTACAACTTCGCCGTCCAGGCCGAGGACGCCATCGGCGCCCGCGGGCTGGGGTCCTTCGCGCTCGAGGTGAAGGCGCCGGTCGCTGCGGAGGGTTGCAGCAGCACCGGCGGCGGGCTGGGGCTCACCGCGCTGGCCCTGTTGGCGATGGCGGGGATGCTGGTGCTCCGCCGTCGGCCGGCGGCGGCCCGGGTGGCGGTCCGCACCCGGAAGTAGTCCACGGCGCCAACGACCGTGAAGCACCGGAGGCCCGCCGCAGCAATGCGCGCGGGCCTTCGCTTTTGCGGGTCAAGGCGCGCTGGGCGTGAGGCCGGCCCGTCAGGCCGGGGCGAGGACCATCAGCCGGTCGAGCCGGTTTCCGTTCCACGACTGCGGCTGGGAGAGGTCCGCGTCGAAGCCGTAGAGGGCGACGAGCTCGAAGCCCGCCCGCGCGAGGAGCGCGGCGGCCTCGTCCTGGCTCCAGGTGCGAAAGTGCCAGTTCGTCTCGATGGTGAAGCGCCCGCGCGGGCCGCTGATGCGCAGGCGGTTCCGCATGCGGGAGCGGCGACGGTCGCGATCCGGCGGCCACTCGCGCGTGTTGCAGACCACCTCCTCGTCGCCCACCTGCCCCACCCAGCGCTCGTGCTCGCATCGGGTGCGGTCGTACTCGGTGAGGTGGAAGCCGAGCACGTAGAGCCCGCCCGGCTTCAGCAGCGCCCGCGTGTTCTCCAGGTGCTGCAGCGCGCCCTCCTCCGAGTCGAGGTAGCGGAAGGTGGACACCAGGCTGAACGCGAGGTCTATCCGGCCGCGCCATTCGTCCGGGCAGAAGGACTCCATCCGGTCCAGGGAGAGGTGGGCGCGGGCCCGGCCCTTCTGCGGCAGGCGCGCGCGCGCGTGCTCGAGCATCTGCGGCGAGAGGTCGTAGCCCACCACCGTGTGCCCGCGCCGCACCGCCGCCTCCACCAGCCGCCCCGCCCCGCATGCCGGCTCGAGGAAGGTTGCGCCGCCGGTGCCGTACGCGGCGTTCATCGCCTCGAGGAAGTCCAGCTCCCGCTCGGTGTCGGGGCCGAAGATCGCCTCGTAGTACTTCGGGTGCCGGTACCAGTCGGACAGCGGCTGGCGCCGGGATGGCGGCGAAGACGGCATCGTCAGTGGTGGTGCTCGTGGTTCATCAGGAGCAGCGAGAGGACCGCCATCAGCCCCAGCCCGAGCAGCAGCCCCATCACGTTGCGCAGGCGCTTGTCCTTGCCGTGCCGGTTGATGTGCGGCAGCAGGTCGGAGACGGCGATGTAGAGGAACGAGCCGGCGGAGAACGCCAGCGCGAGCGGGGAGAAGGACTCGAAGGGGACGACCGCGTAGAGCGCGAACCAGATCGCCGCGCCGATGGGGACCATCAGCCCGTAGAGCAGCGCGTAGCCCAGCACCGCCCGGTCCGACCGGCCCTCCGACTTGAGCACC
Source organism: uncultured Myxococcaceae bacterium (assembly GCA_964502265.1). Lineage (GTDB taxonomy): Bacteria > Myxococcota > Myxococcia > Myxococcales > Myxococcaceae > JAFAFL01. Next base: position 9,022 of record CAZCWA010000061.1, read on the forward strand.
GCCGCCAGCGAGAGGGACGAGGGGATCTTGTGCGCGGTGATGGCGATGAACGCGGTGAGCCCCACGTTCTCCACGATGGCCGAACCCAGCGCCACCCCGTCGAACAGCGTGTGCACCGCGAGGCCGAGGAAGGCGGCCATCCCCATCGCCGGCGAGTGGGCGTGCTCCGCGCAGTCCGGCGGCTCCTCGCAGGCGTGGACGAGGACGTAGCGCTCGAGGAGGAAGAGGAAGACGAAGCCCGCCGGCAGCATCCAGAAGGCGCCGAAGCCACCGCCCCGGTAGGCCTCGGGCAGCATGTGGAAGAACGCGGCGCCGAACATGATCCCGGCGGCGAAGGCCATGAAGGCCACGAGCCGCGTCGTCTGCGCGCGGAGCGGGATGAAGGCCCCCGCCAGCGCGCCGATCACGATGATCACGGAGTAGAGGGCGAGCTGTCCGGCGGTGGCCATGGGAGCGACGCGGGCGCCGCGCAGCGGGGCGCGGCAGAAGGTGAAGGGGGCACCCTTTCTCACAGCCCGGGGCGGAGGACAATCACCGCGCGCAGGCGCTCACGGGCGGGATGGCAGCACGAGGCCTTCGTAGAGACGGTCCACCTGCAGTGCCGCCGGCACCGTGCTCAGCGCCACGGTCCCCGCCGGGCCAGCAGCCAGGCGCTCCCATGCCTTTTCTGTCACGGCCACTTCGGCATCGTCGATCGGCCGGCGGAACACCTCGATCAACGCCTGTCGGTGGGAGACGAAGACGACCTCGCGCAGGCTCGGGATGCGACGGTAGTGGTCGAACTTCTCGCCGCGGTCGTACGTCTCCGTGGAGTCGCTGGTGACCTCGACGATCAGTGTCGGGTTCAACACCGTGTTGCGGTCGTCGGGATCGTGTTCGAGCGATCCGCACACCAGCGTGAGGTCGGGATAGGTGGCCAGGCCGGTCGCTGCCACGCGGATGCGCAGGTCCGAGCTGTAGAGATCGCACGGCCGCCCGCCGAGTTGGCTTCCGATGGCGGTGGTCAGCCGTGCGATCAGCTTCGCGTGCTCCGGCGTCCCGCCGGCCATCGCGAAGATCTCGCCCTCGCGGTACTCGAGCTTGATGTTGCTGTCCTCGGCCAGCCGGAGGTACTCGCGCCACGTGTATTGGCGGTGGAGTGAGCGCATGCAGCCATTATGCGCATCCCGAGGCGACCAGGAGGCGTGAGGCGCTCAGTACCGCCGGACCACCACCACCGCGATTCGTCCCGGCTTCACCTCCACCGGGTGCTTCGTGGTGTATCCGCGCGAAGCGACGGTGATCTCCTGCGGCCCCACCGGCATGCGCAGGCGCACGAGCTGGAACTCGGCCGGCAGCGAGAGCCAGGAGCGCAGGTCCGCGTCGTTGGACAAGGTGAGCAGGTAGAAGGCCAGCAGCCCCACCTCCTCGCTCTTCGCCAGTGCGCCCGCCCCCGCGGCGATGCCCGCCTTCACCGCCGTCCCCGCCACCGCGCGCGCGAGGTAGCGGCCGATGCGTTCGTTGAGGTGCTGGTGCGCCACGTCCCGCACCGAGGTCACGGTCTCGGCGAGCTGGCCGGAGGGAGGCGTTCCGGCGGTGGCGGTCACCCGCGCGCTGCCCGGCACCCCACGGTCCTTGAACACCGGCACCACCACGAGGTTGCCCGCGTCCACGCTGTTCGCGCGCCGTGAGCTCTGCTTCTGCGGCGAGAGCCCCGCCTCGACGATCACCAGCACCTCGCCTTCGTCCTCACCCAGCGGCGAGTCGTCCGCCTTCGGGAAGGCCTTCCGCAGCTTCTCGTACTGCGCCTCGCGATCGGTCTGCTTCGCCAGGCGCAGCAGCGGATCGGCGAGGTGCCCCAGCCGCGGGTTGCGCTCGTACGCCGCCCAGTAGTCGATGAACGCGGAGTCCAGCTCGCCCTGATCCTCCCAGAGCGCGCCCGCGAGGTACTTCGCCACCGCGAGCTGCTGGTAGGGCTTCTTCTGCTCCGCGATCATCACGCGGAGCCGCTCGTTCATCCGCCGGACCTCGACCAGCGCCGACTCCTCCTGCCCCAGCGCCGCGTAGTTGAGCGCCTGCAGGCAGTTGATCATCAGCCGCTCGAAGTCCTCGCCGCGGTACGCGCGCTGCCGCTCGTTGGCGACCAGCGCCGCGGCCTCCTCGGACACGCTCACCAGGTCCAGCGCGTCCGCGAGCTTCTCCGCCTCGGCGAGGACCTTGATGCTCTCCGCGTACTTTCCGTCCGCGTGGAGGATCATCCCCTTGTCCATCAGGACGAGGAGGCGGTCCCGGTCACCCTCCTTCTGCTCTTCCGGCTCGAGTCGAGAGAGCGCGCCTTCGTGGTCGTAGGCCTCGTAGGCCTGCCGCACGTCGCGCGTGCGGGACACGTAGTCCGTGGCGCAGCCCCACAAGGGCAGCGCGACGACGAGCAGGAGCGCTGGGCGCATGGACGGCTACCAGCTCACGCCCTTCTTCACGAACTTCTTGCGGAGCTGCTTCTCCTCGGTCCACTCGATGAGGTTGGTCCGCAGGTTGTGAAGCTTGGTGGTCATCTTGTAGTAGACCATCTTGTCCCGCCCCACCTGCTGCACGATGGAGGAGATCTCCCCGGTCAGCATGTAGTCCGCGCCCACCTGCTGGCCCGGGACCTTGGCCGAGTTCGGATCCACGTAGCCCGAGCCCTGGTACTCGAGCTCCTCCGCCACCTCCTGCCGGGACCCCTTGTCGGTGAAGGCGAACTTGCCCGTCTTCATCAGGTCCACCAGCATCTTGTCCGCCAGCGACTTCATGTCGATGTGCTCGGACGTGCTGTTCTTCATCCGGCCGATGACGATGACCGGGCGGCCCTGGATCTGCTGGAACGCCGGGGACTCGGAGAGCGAGTTCACCATCGTCTTGGCGATGAGCTGCAGATCGTTCTCGTTGAAGTGATCCGACAGCATCTCGATGGTGTTCGGATCCTCGTAGGTGCCGCGGGTGAACGCGCGGTTACCCGTGCAGGCGCTTCCGATGAGGGCGAGCGCGAGCGCTCCGGCGGGGACGAAAAGACGGGTCTTCATGATCAGTTCCATTCGCACTCGAAACGGCTTCCGGTGAAGTTCCACCTGTGCGCCAGCACCGGGTCACGCCGGTAGCCCGCGGTCAGGCGGCAGACGTTGTGCAGCGAGGTGCGCGGGTACTCGAACGTGTAGGTCTGCGCGTTCTTCCGCTCCGCCTCGGTGAGCTCGGACGGGTGGGTCAGGGCCGGGCTGGCGGAGGTGGCCACGAGGATGGTCCGCCGGCCGTAGGTCTTGAGCGGCACCTCGCCGGGCAGCCGGATGCGGCGCACCTGCCGGGCGATGAGGATGTCCGACTGGTCCACCATCGACTCGTGGGCGTTCTTCCGCGAGAGGAGGTCCGCGAGGTTCACGGTCATCACCCGGGTGATGTCCCCGTCCTCGACGAAGACGTAGAGGAAGGCCTCGCGCGCCTGGTTGCCCTGCCCGGTGAAGTCGAGGATCACATCGAGGATGAGCGAGCGGTTCGGCGCCAGCCCGTGCAGCGACACGGCCGCGATGACCTCCTTCGCCGCGCCCGCCTCCTTGAGCTTGATCAGCCCGTCGGCGGAGGCGTCACAGGCGCAGCGGCGCTCCTCGATCATCTTCACCACGGTGGCGGTGTCGAAGCCGGCCTTGACCAGCTTCTGGACCTCCTCGTCGGTGAGCGGGAGCTGGTCCGAGCGTTCGTACACGCGCGGGAGCTGGTTGGTGTCCCACTGCAGGATGTTGATCGTCTGGGTCTGGCCGGCGGGAAAGGGCAGCACGGCCGCCCCGCCCCGCGAGGTGGAGGGGCGGCGGCCTGCGCCGGAGGTGGTCTGCGCGGTCGCGGTGAAGGCGACGGTGGCGGCGAGCACGTAGGCGAGCATGGCTAGAACCTGTACCCGATGTTCATGAAGAGCCGGTGGTTCGTGGACGGGCCGCCGATGGGCAGGTCGAGCGCGTACTGGAGCCCGAGCACGTAGTTGCCGCCGACCAGCGCGTCCACGCCGACGTTCGGCGAGAGGCCGAAGCGCACGCCCACGTCCGGATCGATGATCGGCCCCGCCTGAAGGCCGATCGTCCCGGACACAGGCCAGGTCGGCGTGCGGAAGCGCGGACCCACCAGCACGTTCACCCGCCCCGAGTTGACGAGGTAGCTCGGGGAGAGATCGAGGACGAACATCTCGTCGATCCACAGGGTGCCGGTGAGGCCGATCACCAGCGGCGCGCCGCGATCCGCGGGGAGTCCCGCGCCCCAGCTCAGCGCGAGCGAGAAGAGCCCGTCACCGTCCGCGGAGCGGTAGCCACCCTTCCCGTATTCGGAGCCTTCCGGCCCGTCCGTGCGCCCCTGCGGCTGCGCAAGCGCGAGGCCCGGCACCAGAAGGGCCAGGCACAGGGGGAGCATCACTGAAGCGGTGCGAAGGCCACCGCGAGCGCTGCGAGAGGTACGCGAGGTACTGGTAGGCAACATCCGATCTCCCATCTGATCGAGCAGTCCGCGCCCGGAGACGTAGGCCAGGCGGGGATATTCATCCACATCTATCCGCCCGGCGGGGGAACGGGCGAAGTCGCTACCCGGTCGCCCGCTGCCGCTCGCGCGGAGGCTCCGCCGGTCCACCCTCGTAGCGCGTCACCGGCATCCACTGGGGGTTGCGCGCCATGAAGTCGATCAGGCGCTCGCGGATGAGGCAGCGCAGGTTCCACGCCATGCCCGAATCCGGCGCGCTGATCAGCGGACGCAGCATCTTCACGCGGTCCGTCGCGTCCACCACCTGGATGCCCTTCACCTTGCCATCCCACAGCGCCGCGCCCTCCGGCGAGGCGAGGATGCGATCGAGCTCCATCCGGAACGCGTCGACGTCGGCGGTGAAATCCACCCGCAGCTCCACCGTGCCGAGGATCTCCGTCGAGACCTTGCTCCAGTTCTGGAAGGGCCGCTCGAGGAAGTACGTCATGGGAATCACCAGCCGGCGCAGGTCCCACACCTTCACCACGACGTAGGTGAGCGTGACCTCCTCGATCCAGCCCCACTCGTTCTCCACGATCACCGTGTCGCCGATCCGGATGGGCTGGGTGATGCTGAGCTGGATGCCCGCGAGCAGCGTGGAGATGGACCTCTGCGCCGCGAGCCCGATGACGAGGCCGGCGATGCCCGCGGACGCGAGCAGCGACACGCCCACGCTGCGCACCACCTCGAACTGCATCAGCATCGCCGAGGCGCCCACCACCACCACCGCGACCTCGGCCACGCGCCGCAGCACCGTCACCTGTGTCTTCATCCCGCGGACGCGCCCTGCGTCGGCGCCGGCGCTCTCGGTCAGCCGCTGGAGGATGAGGTCCGCCGCGCGCTGGACGAAGCGCAGCACGATCCACGCGAAGGCGGCGATCGCCACCGTGCGCGCGAGCATGTCGATCACCGCCTGCGCGGGCGGCGGATAGAGCAGCGCGCGCGTGCCCGCGGCGATCATCAGCGGGAGGAAGAGGTACTTGAGCGGCCGGTGCGCGCTCTCCACCAGCGCGTCGTCCCACACGAAGGGGGTGAGCTTCGTCAGCCGCGCCACGCCCCGGAGCAGCACCTGCTGCAGGAGCCACGACACCAGCGCCCCCGCTCCGATCAGGAGCAGGAAGCCGAGGAGCTGCCAGGTCTCGAGAACCCAGAGCGGGCGTTGGAACATGACGTCCGGCAGCCGCTCTGCCAGCGGGCTGCCGTGCTGCGCCCACAGCCGGTCGACCGCCCGCACGGTGTCCGAGGAGAACACCCAGCCTGACTGGCCATCGGAGAGCATCCGTCGCTCGAGACGGATCGGCTGGCTCCCCTGGCCGAGCGGAACCTCGCCCAGATGCTCCGTGCGCGCGCCGTCCTCCGGGTGCCCCTCGGGCTCGGTGCTGAGCTTCGAGTAGTCGAACCAGAGCTGCCGGTTGAGGACGAAGTGCAGCCGCCGCGCGAGCCGGGGTCCGACCTCTGCCTGGGTCGCGGATGGGATCCCCTGCAGGTCGAGGTAGTGCGCCGCCGCGTCGTACTGGCGCGCCTGCGCGTGGGAGAGGAAGCCATCGACCGTGGCGAGCGGCGTGGTGCGGTCCACCGCCGGCGGCACCGCCCCGAGGCCCGCGTTCAAAGGGCCTGCGCGCGCCGTGACGGGAGCGGGTGCGGGTGCGGGTGCGGGTGCGGGTGCGGCGGCGCCGAGGGTCAGCGCCGCGAGGCAGACGAGCAGCAGGGTGGGAAGGCTCTTCGGGTTCGCGCTATTCATTTGAACGCAAACGAATAGCCGCCATGGAGTGGGGGATCTACCCTTGTCCGCCGCTTCCGTCCGAGCCCTCGGCGGGGGGCCTGCCGGTTCCGGTGAGTTCCAGCCGCCGCGCCTTCCGCGAGAGCGTGTTGCGGTCCACGTCGAGCAGCTCCGCCGCGCGCTGGAGCTGGCCGCCGGAGCGCTCGAGGGCCTGACGCAGGATGGCGCGGTCCACCTGATCGATCAGCATCCGGTAGAGCTCCGGCACCTTCCGGTCGTCGAGCTGGTCGAAGAAATGTCCGAGCCTGCGGTAGAGCAGCTCTTCCAGCGGGAGCTTCAACGGATCCATCGCCCTCGCGCGTCTAGCGGGGTTTGCCCCGCGCCGCCAGTCTGCTAAGGCCGACCGCCTGCCCGGAGCGGCCGTGGACCAGCGGAAGATCCTCCTCATCGACGACAGCGAGATCACGCTCACCCTGGCCAAGGTCGTGCTGGAGGCCCGCGGGTACGACGTGCACGCCACCGCCTCGTTGGCGGACTTCGAGGAGACGCTGCAGCACTGGCGCCCGGACCTCATCCTCACCGACATCCACATGCCGGAGGTGAAGGGCACGGACATCTGCCGCACGCTCAAGAACGAGTACGGCACCCAGGACATC
>CAZCWA010000062.1:0-14040 GCA_964502265.1 uncultured Myxococcaceae bacterium
AGGACCTCTTCTACCGGCTGGACGTGGCCCCCATCCGCCTGCCCTCCCTGCGCGAGCGCCGCGAGGACATCCCGCTTCTGGCGGAGCACTTCCTGGCTCGCGCGCTGGAGCGCAACACCCGCAGCCGGGTCCGCGCCTTCTCCCCCGAGCTGTACCGCGCCCTCGCCGAGCGCACCTGGCCGGGCAACGTCCGCGAGCTGGAGAACGCGGTGGAGCGGCTCGTCCTCTTCGGAAACGGGGAGACGCTGGGGGCGGACGCGCTGGAGCGGATCCTGCCGGAGGTCCCGGGTGAAGAGCCTCCCCTCGCGTCTGCTTCGTCCCCCTCTCTTCCACCGGGGCTCGATCGCGCGGAGGTCGTCCCGCTGCGGCAGCTCGAGAACGAGTACATCGCCTGGGCAGTCGTGAAGTGCGGCGGCAACAAGACGCGCGCAGCGGAGCTGCTCGGCATCGACGTCTCGACGATCCACCGCCGGGAGCGGGAGCTGCGCTCGGCAGGCGGCTAGGCGCACCGTTGCACTCTGCAAGGGCGCGCGTTGCACGGTGCCAAGGCGGAGGCTCGCAAAGCACCCGCCCGCCCTGAGGCCGTGCGTGGCACACGCGTTGCTCACCCGTCCGCGCATGACCACCCCCACGCTGACCTCCCCCCGCCGCACCCTCTTCGCCGCCGTCGCCACCCTCGCGCTCGTCACCGGCGTGGGCTGTGCGAGCAAGACGAAGGACCACGTCTCCGAGACCGTGAAGGAGACCGCGAGGCCCGTCCAGGTCGCGCAGCCCGAGGCGCCGGCGCCGGCCCCCGCACCGGAGAGGGCGGAGGCCTTCGAGACCGGGTTCGGCCCCATCTACTACGCGCTCGACTCGGCGCAGCTCCTCCCCGAGTCCGCCGACACGCTCCAGCGGCTCGCGGACCACCTGCGGAAGAACCCGGACCAGAAGGTGACCATCGCGGGTCACACCTGCGAGCTCGGCACCAGTGAGTACAACATCGCGCTCGGGCAGAAGCGGGCCTACAGCGCGAAGACCTACCTCACCACGCTCGGCGTGGAGCCCTCGCAGGTGGACACGATCTCCTTCGGTGAGGAGCGCCCGGCGTCCCGCGGGCAGAGCGAGGGCGACTACTCGCAGAACCGCCGCAGCGAGTTCGACTTCACCCTCGGCCGCCGCGCGAGCCTCTAGCCGATGCGCCGCCGCCGCCCGCCCCGACCGCCCGGAGCCGAAGGCGACGAGGCGTCCGGCGCGCCCTCCCCCTGGGCCTTCGCGATCGTCGGCGCGGCGGTGGTGGCGGTGATCGCGCTTCTGGCGCTGGGCGCGCCCCCATGAGAAGTTGCCCGCGCCGTGATCCGCGAGGCCTTCCAGGACTTGAACCGCGTGCGGCAGATCGCCGTGCTCGCCGCGCGCCACGGGTTCGCCGACTACCTCGAGCGCAGCGGCACCTGGCGGATCCTGGGCAAGAAGGAGCAGGTCGAGGTCTCGCCGGAGGCCCGCCGTGCCTCGGTGGCGCGCCGCTTCCGGATGTTCCTCAACGACCTCGGGCCCACCTTCATCAAGCTCGGGCAGATCCTCTCCACCCGCGCGGACCTGCTGCCGGCGGAGTTCATCGAGGAGCTCGCCACCCTCCAGGACCACGTCCCGCCGATGTCGAAGGACGACCTCGACCGGCAGCTCCTCGAGTCCCTGGGGAGGGATCCGGGAGAGCTCTTCCGCTCGATCGAGCCGGAGCCGCTCGCCGCCGCCTCCATCGCCCAGGTGCACCGCGCGGTGACGCACGCGGGCGACGAGGTGGTGATCAAGGTCCAGCGCCCCGGCATCACCGAGCGGATCCGCGCCGACCTCTCGGTGCTCCACTACGTCGCCCGGCTGCTGGAGGCGGTGGTGGAGGAGACGGGCATCTACACGCCCACCGGGATCGTCGAGGAGTTCGACCTCGCCATCCACGAGGAGCTCGACTTCCTCCACGAGGCGCAGAACATCCGCGAGTTCTACCGGAACCACCGCGACCGCCCGTACATGCGGATCCCGCGCGTGTTCGACGAGCTGACCACGCGCACCGTGCTGACGATGGAGTTTCTGCGCGGAACGAAGATCAGCCAGATCGACCCCGCGCATCACGACAAGGAGAAGATCGCGCGCAACCTGGTGGAGGGCGCCTTCCGGCAGCTCTTCCTGGACGGCGTGTTCCACGGCGATCCGCACCCGGGGAACATCCTCGTGCTCGAGGAGGACGTGGTCGCGCTGATCGACTTCGGCATGGTCGGCCGCATCACCCGCCAGATGCAGCAGACGCTGGTGAGCCTGGTGATGGCGGTCGCGCTGAAGGACTCGGACTCGGTGGCGCGGATCCTCTACCGGGTGGGCGTGCCGGACGCGCGGGCCAACCTCGTCGGCTTCCGCAACGACATCGACGGGATCCTCAACCAGTACCTGCCGTCCACGCTGGGCGAGATCAACGCCCAGAACCTCCTGCGCGACCTCTTCGATCTCGCGGTGAAGTACCGCATCCGGATCCCGCGCGAGTACGCGGTGCTCTCGCGCGCGTCGATCAGCATCGAGGGGATCCTCCGCTCGCTCTCCCCCGACCTGCCCATCGCCGAGCTGGCCATGCCGTACGCGAAGGAGCTGCTCGCCGGTCAATACGATCCGGACCAGCTCCAGGGCGGCCTGCTCCGCACCGCGCTCCGCCTGCAGAACGTGGCGCAGGACCTCCCCGTCCAGCTCTCGCAGATCATGCTGGACCTCGAGTCCGGCAAGTTCTCGGTGACGGTGAAGTCGGATCAGGTGGACCGGCTCAACCAGAACCTCCGCGCGCTCGCTGCGGTCGCCTTCCTCGGGCTGTGCGCGTGCGGCTTCATCGTCGGCGCGTTCATCTCCTTCGCCCAGGCGCCCTGGCAGGTGCGCGGGATCCCCGTCCTCGGCGTGCTCGCGCTCGTCTCCGCCTCCGCGCTCTTCGGCGCCATGGTCACCTGGTACCTCTTCGGCGGCCGGCTGACGAAGATCCGCGTCTCGAGGCTGCTCAAGCGCCGGCGGCGCTGACCGCCCTCACGGCCCTCACGGCATGGATGGCCTCCCCCTCCCATGGAGCTCTCCACCCAGTCGCTCACCATCCGCTACGAAGGCGACCCTGCGCCGGTGGACGCCTTGCGCGAGGTGACGGTGACCTTCCGCGCCGGTGAACGGGTGGGCGTGTGCGGCGGCCCGGGCTCGGGGAAGACCACGCTGCTCAAGGCGCTCGCGGGCCTGCGCCGCCCTCACGCGGGCTCGGTGGGATGGGACGCGGACGATCCCTGGTCCTTGCCTCCCGAGGAGCGGCGCGCGCGGCAGGCGGCCTTCGGGATGGTGTTCCAGACCGACGCGCTCTTCGACGCGGAGACCATCCGCGCCAACGTCCTGCTCCCGCTCCTCCGCCGCGGCGTCCCACGCGAGGAAGCGGAGCCACGCGCGGCCGCCTCCTTGCGCGCGGTGGGCCTCGAGGACGCCGCCTCGCTCCTCCCCTCGGCCCTCTCCGGCGGAATGCAGAAGCGGGCCGGCATCGCGCGGGCGATCGTCGCCCACCCCGAGGTCCTCCTCGCCGACGATCCCCTGGCCGGGCTCGATCCCTCCACCGCCGCGCAGGTCGCCGGCCTGCTCCTGCGCGAGTCCGAGGGCCGCACCCTGATCGTCGCCCTCACCGATCCGGTGCCCTGGCTGAAGGCAGACCGCTGGCTGCTGCTCGAGGAGGGCCGGCTGACCTTCGACGGTCCCTTCGACGCGAAGAGGCTGGAGCGCGAATGACCGCCACGTTGCACGCGGTGGGCGCGTTGACGCTGATGTTCGTGCGCGTGGTCCGGCTGCTGCCCCGCCTCCACGCCCGCGAGTTCCTCCGGGGCCTCGTCGCCTTCGGCTGGCAGACGATCCCGCTCACCCTCGTCCTCTCCACGGTGATCGGCGCCACGGTGGTCCTGCAGACCTCGCTGTACACCGAGCGCTTCGGCGCGCGCACCTACCTCGGCTGGGCGGCGGGCTACGCGGTCATCTGGGAGTTCGGACCGCTGCTCCTCGGCCTGATGATGGCCGCGCGCGTGGGCGCACGGAACGCCGCCGAGCTCGCGCAGCTCTCGGTGGACGGACAGCTCCTCGGCCTCTCCGGCATCTCGCTCGATCCGGTGGCGCTGCTCGTGGCGCCGCGCGTGTGGGCGGTGGTGGTGAGCCTCACCCTCTTGGCCACGCCCGCGTTCCTGCTCGCCGTCCTCTGGGAGCTGGTGGCCGCGTACTTCACCCTCGAACTCCCGCTGCGCGTCTTCCTCGGCACCTTCGAGAGCATGCTCGGCTGGCTCGAGCTCTCCGGCGGACTGCTCAAGTCCTTCGCCTTCGCCTGGGCCATCGCCCTCGTCTCCTCTGTGGCCGGCATCCGCGCCCGCGGCGGCTCGCGTGCGGTGGGACGCGCCGCGGCGGCGGCCGTGGTCTGGAGCGCCGCGTCGATCTTCGCGCTCGACTTCGCCCTCTCCTGGATGCTCTCGCGCCTCGCGGCCTCCGGCCTCCTCGGGCTACTGGTGGCCGCATGAGGTTGACGCTGCTCCAGCGCGTGGGCGGTCCCTTCTGGATGCTGGTGCGCACGGTCGCGGCGGTGGGGCGGCGCGGCGTCTCCTTCCGCGCGGTGCTGCGCGAGGTGCACCAGCTCGGCAACCACAGCGCGCCGCTGGTGGCCTCGGGGATGGCGTTCTTCGGCTTCGTGATGATCACCATCGCCGACGCGCAGGCGCGCAGGTTCACCGGCAGCCTCTCGGTCATCGGCTCCGCCTACTTCGAGCTGCTCCTGCGCGAGTTCGGCCCGCTCACCTCCGCGCTCCTCGCCGCCGCCCGGGGCTCCGCACGCTACGCCTCGGAGCTCTCCTCGATGACGGTCAACGAGCAGGTCGAGGCGCTGGAGATGTCCGCCGGCCACCCGCTCACCGACCTCGTGGCGCCGCGCGTGCTGGGCGGGATGATCGCCTTCCCGCTGCTCTGCATCCTCGGCACCGGCACCGCCGTGCTCTCCGCTGCCGCGGCCGCGCAGTTCGTCTACGAGGCCAACGGCTGGGCCTTCCTCGATCCCCGCTTCGTGGACGGCGGCGACCTCGCCTCCTTCTTCCTCAAGGCCATCCTCTGCGGCCTCTACGTCCCCCTCGCCGCGGCGTGGCGGGGGCTCGGCGCCCGCGGCGGCTCGGCCGCGGTGGGGCTCGCCACCACCGAGGGCGTGGTGGCGGCGGTGCTCGGCTGCCTCGTCATCGATCTCGCGGTCGCCTCCGCGTTCCTCATCCTCGGCGCATGAACGCACCGGCGGTCGAGCTGCGCGGGGTCTCCAAGGCCTACGGAAACAGGCCGGTGCTCTCGGACGTGTCGGTGGCGATCCCTGCGGAGGGCGTGACCTTCGTGGTGGGCCGGAGCGGCGTGGGCAAGAGCGTGCTGTGCCGGCTGGCGGTGGGCCTCGAGCGGGTGGACGTGGGCGAGGTGCGCCTCTTCGGCGAGCGGGTCACCGGCCGAAGCGAACGCCAGGTGCTCCCCATGCGGCGGAAGGTGCCCTACCTCGTGCAAGGACCCGCGCTGCTGGACTGGCTGACCTTGCGGCAGAACGTGGCCCTGGCCTCTCCGCGCGCGGACGCAGACGAGGTCCTCGCCGCGCTCGACCGGGTGGGCCTGGGGGAGTTCGCCCACCGCCGTCCTCCGGAGGTGGGACCGGGGGTGCGCAAGCGGGCGGCGATCGCGCGGGCGCTCTTGCTCCGGCCGCGCTACCTCCTCTTCGACGAGCCGACCACCGGCCTCGACAGGCCTTCGGCGCGGCAGGTGTCGGACGTGCTCATCCGGCTGCGCGAGGAAGGGCTTGGCGCGATGGTGGTCTCCCACGATTATCCGCTGCTCGCGCGGCTGGCGGATCGGGTGGTGCTGGTGGACGCGGGCGGCGCGCGGCTGTACGAGGACCGGCAGGCGTTCCTCGGGTCGGAGGACCCGGCGGTGCGCGCGCTCCTCGAACCGGTGCAGGCGGAGCTCTGAGGCAATGGACGAGCGGCGGTTGGAGATCAAGGTCGGCGCGCTGGTGCTCATCGGCGTGGCCGGCGTGCTCGGGCTGCTCTTTCTCATGGGCGAGCTTCGGCTCTCGCGCGACCCTTCGCTGAACATCCTCTTCTCGCACACCGGCAACGTGGTCCGCGGCGCGCCGGTGAAGCTCGGCGGCGTCAACGTGGGCCGGGTCGAGTCGATCGAGCTCGATCCCCAGCGCCGCGACGAGGCCGGCCGCCCCCTGCCGGTCCGGCTCGCGGTCTCGGTGAACCCGTCCACGCTCGCCGCGCTGCGCGAGGACGCGGGCGTGACGGTGGCCACGGTGGGTCCCTTGGGCGAGCCCTACCTCGAGCTGTGGCCCGGCTCGCACGACGCGGCGCCGCTCGAGCCGGGCGCGACGTTGCGCGGAACCGACGCGCCGAGGCTGGACCTCGTCGCCCTGCAGCTCTCGGGGATGCTCGACCGGATCGCGGGCGTGATCGATCAGCCGCCCGAAGGGGTGGGCGAGATGGTGGGCTCGGTGGCGCGGCTCACCCGCAACGTGGACACGCTGCTCGAGGAGAACCGAGAGGAGCTGGGCGCGCTGGCGCAGGAGCTCTCCGCGGCGGCGAAGGACATGCGGGCGCTGGCGGCGTCCGCACGCAGGGCGATGGATCCCGGTGGCCGCGGCGACAGGCTGCTGGACGACGCGGCCGCGGTGTCCGGGGTGCTCAGGCGGGATGTGCCGGTGATGACCGAAGACGCCCGGCGCGTGCTCGGCCAGGCCGCCACCCTCTCCGGACAGTTCGACGAGGAGGACATGCGCAAGCTGAAGGAGGCGATCGATCGCTACAGCGCCGCCGGCGAGAAGCTCGAATCCATCGCCACCCGCGGCGAGCGGATTCTCGGAAACCTCGAGCCGATGTTCGATCCCGATGCCGGCACCCTCGGCGCGCTCGCGCAGGACCGGCAGCTCTACGACGACCTCCGCGCGCTCGTGTCCGAGCTGCGCAAGAACCCCTGGAAGATCCTGTGGAAGGACTGAGGAAGGCCGCGGCCGTCGGCGCCGCTTTGGGTGCGCTGGCGGTGATCGCCGGCGCGATCCTGATGACGGTGGGTGTGGGCCTCGCGGCCGCGGCGCCCGACACCTGCGAACAGATCATCCGCACCGCGCCCGAGCGCGCCTGCCGCGTGCCCGCGTACTGGATCGATCTCGGCATCGCCGCGCTGCTGGGTGGCCTCGCGGTGGGCGTGACCGGCGGCATCGCGCTCCGGCTGACGAAGAAGGGCCGGCGTCCGAAGCCGGGGTGATCCCGGACCGCCTGCGTCTCCCGCCTACCCGAACCGGCGCGAACGAGAGGCGGTGCCCGCCGCCTCGATCCCGTCCGCTGCGAGCAGGTGCGCCGTCACCTCGCCCACCGACATGACCGACGCCTTCCGCTTGACCGCGTAGCGCACCACCGCGTCCAGCACCTGAGGCGTGGTGCCGATGTCGCTCGGGTGGCGGCGCAGCTCGTGGGTGAAGAAGGTCAACCACACCCCCTGCCCCGTCTCGCCCACGGTGTGCAGCGCACGGTCGATCAGCGCCACCGCGGGACCTATCGCCTCCACGCCTCCGTAGATCCGGTTCGCGCGCAGCAGCCGCAGATCCACGCGCCCCTGGTGCATGCCGCGGAAGATCGTCCGCAGGGTGAGGAACCCCTCTCCGAGCTGCTGCTTGTGCTCCGCCCGAAGCCGTCCGTAGGGCCACGCGAAGTGCTGCAGCGCGAGCCCGGGCACGAGGGTCTGCGCGGCCTCGGCGTTCCGCGAGATCTCCTCGCGCAACTGGTGGGGCGCCGCGGCGGTGAGATCCCGGTGCGACCAGGTGTGGCAGCCGAGCTCGTGTCCGCGCGAGACGAGCGCCTTCACGTCGCCCTCCTCGAACACGTCGTCGTTGGTGCTGGCACCGGTGGCCACGCAGCGGGAGAGGCACGCATACCAGGTGCCCGTGGCCCCATTGTCCTCGAGGATCCGCGCGCCCTGGTGCAGGGACGAGCGGGGAAAGTCGTCGAAGGTGAAGGAGACGAACAGCGATCCCGGCGGGAGGTCCACGAGGTGCCGGTGCCTGCGCGCCGCGGTGAGCCGCGAGAGGTGGAAGTCCACAGAGGCTCGAAGCCTGGAGATCACGGCAGGCGCTCCTTCAGCGAGGGGTAACGCCGCAGGCGGAAGGGCCACATCCAGAGGACCTTCCCCGCCCCCGCGGCCGCGGAACAGAGGTAGTGGGTCGCCACGTCCGGCTCGACCAGCGCGACCGCGACCGCCACGCCCGAGCAGGCCACCGCCTGGGCGGCGCCCGCCGCCATCCACATCACCGCGCGGACCGGCTGGCTCGGCCGGGTGGTGGCGCAGGTGGCGGTCCGCGCCTGCCCCCCGCTGAAGCGCCGTGCGATCAGCGTGCGGAGCGTGAGCCTTTGCTGGGGAAGGTACTCGGCCACCACGGCCTCGCGGCACCAGCCCATGCGCCGCCCTTCCCGGATGAGCGGCTTGAGGATCGCCGTGTCCTCGCCGCCGGTGAGGCCCAGCGCGGGGTCGAACCGTTGCGCCAGCAGCAGCGAGCGGCGGAACAGCGAGTTGCCGGTCCCGAGCTTCGCGTGGTGCGCGGGAGGGAGCGGACCTGTGGGCTCGGGGAACTGCCGGGAGAAGGTGCGCAGCGCTTCGGCCACCACCGGTCTCGCTCCGGAGGCCCCCTGCTCGGCGCGCGCCAGCACCGGTCCGAAGACCACGTCCGCCTCCAGCGCCTGCTGCGTCCGGAGGAGCCCGTCCAGCCACTGCGGCGAGGCCTCCTCGTCGTCGTCGAGGAACACCACGAAGGTTCCGCGCGCCAGCGCCACCCCGGTGTTGCGCGCCGCCGCCACGCCCGGCGAGGGCTCGTGTGCGTACCGGACGGGCAACGGGGCCTGCGCCGCGAACGCCTCGACCGCCTCGCGCGCCGAGCCGTGGGGACAGTTGTCGACCACGACGATCTCCGCCTCGGGCGCCGGCCTCTGCGCGGTGCAGCTCGCGAGCGCGCGCAGCAGCGAAGGCCCGCGGCGGTAGGTGGGGATCACGATGGAGACGGTGATGGAGGGGACGGCGACTTCGCTTCGGCTCCGCAGTTCGGTCGCGTTCATTCGGTGGAATCAGAGCAGAGCAGGAATCGCGATTAGAGGGAAATTTCCCTCGGGGGAAGACTGCACCACCATGGACCACCCGCCCTGCTCCAATCTGGATCGGCGGGCCCCTTTTCGCCGCCCCTGCGCTCGTGATTCCGGGCATTTGGGGCTGGCACCGCCCATGCTCTGGCCCCTCCCCGGGTACGGCGCCGGCGTCACGGTGCCACGGCAAGGAGGCTGACATGGAGATTCGGTTCTGGGGTGTCCGGGGGAGCGTGGCGGCGTCGGGGTCGGAGGTGGCGCGGATCGGCGGCAACACCGCGTGCGTGGAGGTGACGCATGGCGGGCACCGGCTGATCCTCGACGCGGGCACCGGCATCCGCGGGCTCGGCGACCTGATGGTGCAAGCCGGTGAGCTGGAGGCGTCGATCCTGTGGAGCCACCTGCACTGGGATCACGTGCAGGGCTTCCCCTTCTTCGCCCCCGCCTGGCTGCCGAAGGCGAAGCTCACGCTCTACGGGCCCGGCGAAGGCGGCGACCTCGCGCTGCGCGGGGTGCTCGACCGCCAGATGCAGCCGCCCTCCTTCCCGGTGCCGCTCTCCGCAATGGGCGCCGCGCTGGCGTGGCGCTGCGCGCTGCCCTCCCGCCCGTTCGACCTCGGCCCCTTCCGGATCCTTCCGGTGGCGCTGCCGCACCCGCAGGGCTGCCTCGGCTTCCGGATCGAGGCCGGGGGCCGGAGCTTCTTCTACGCCACCGACGTCGAGCTCTCCCTGCACACGCTGCCCGACGACATCGCCCAGGCGATGGGGGAGGTGGACGCGCTGTGCCTCGATGGCCAGTACACGCCGGACGAGTACGAGGGCCGCTCGGGTCCGGCGCGCCGCGGCTGGGGACACTCGACGATGATCGAGGCGGCGAAGATCGGCGCGGCGGTGGGCGCGAAGCGGCTTTTCCTCTTCCACCACGATCCCGCGCACAACGACGACACGGTGGAGGCGATGGCCGAGGAGGCGCGCGCGCACTGCACCGCCGCCGAGCCCGCGCGCGAGGGCAAGCGGATCGTCCTCTTCGGCTGAGCGGGAAACCGGATGTATATTGCATGTCCTCCGGGGCGCTTCGAGCTCCCCCCGCTCCCCTCCCCGCCCTCCATGCCCCGCCCCCACGACGACGCCTCGCAGGTCCTCCTCTCGGTCGGGAGCCTGTGGGGCCAGGAGGTGGTGCTCGACGAGTTCCTCTCCACGCTGGTCGATAGGATCGCGGTGGCGATGCAGGCGGATCGCGGCACGCTCTACCTGCTCGACCCCGCGCGCGGAGAGCTCTTCTCCCGCGCCGGGCACCTGCCGGAGATCTCGCAGATCAGGCTCGCGCTCGGGCAGGGCGTGGCGGGCCACGTGGCCCAGGGCGGCGAGACGGTCAACGTCCCTGATCCGAAGGGCGAGCGCCGCTTCTTCGCCGACATCGACCGCATGACCGGCTACCGGACCACCTCGCTGCTGGCGGTCCCGGTGCGGGACTCGGAGGGGCTGCTCTTCGGCGTGCTGCAGGTGCTCAACCGGCGCGGCGGCGGCCCCTTCAGCGAGGACGAGGCGCGGCACCTCGAGGGCATCGCGCGGCAGGTGGGCGGGGCGCTGGAGCGGACCTCGCTCGTCCAGGAGATCCGCCGCGCGCGCGAGCAGCCGGAGGCGCCGGTCGGCTACTTCTTCAACCGGATCATCGGCGAGTCGGAGCGGATGCGGGCAGTCTACCGGCTGGTGCAGAAGGCGGCGGGCACCGACGCCACCGTGCTCATCCGCGGCGAGAGCGGCTGCGGCAAGGAGCTCTTCGCCCGCGCCCTGCACGTGAACAGCCCGAGGCGCCGCAAGCCCTTCATCAAGGTGGACTGCGCCGCCCTGCCCGCGTCCCTGATCGAGAACGAGCTCTTCGGCCACGAGAGGGGCGCCTTCACCGGCGCGGATCACCGGGTGGAGGGGAAGTTCGAGGCGGCCAGCGGCGGCACCGTCTTCATCGACGAGCTGGGGGAGCTGCCGCTCGCGGTGCAGGGCAAGCTCCTGCGCGTGCTGCAGGATCGCGAGTTCGAGCGGGTGGGCGGAACGCAGACGGTTCGCGTGGACGTGCGGATCGTCGCCGCGACCAACCGGGACCTGCAGCAGCTCGTCGCCGAGGGCCGCTTCCGCTCGGACCTCTACTACCGGATCAAGGTGGTGGAGGTGGTGCTCCCGCCGCTGCGCGAGCGCGGCGCCGAGGACGTGGAGCGGCTCGCCCGGCACTTCGTGGCCACCGCCGCGCGCAAGCACCGGCTCCCCGCCACGCCGCGCCTCTCACCGGAGGCCGTCGACAGGCTGCGCGCCTGGCGCTGGCCCGGGAACGTGCGCGAGCTGGAGAACTGCATCGAGAGCGCGGTCGTCCTCTGCGACGGCGAGATCCTCCCCGAACACCTCCCGCTGCCGGCCCCGAACGCCGCCGCGCCCGCCGAGAGCCCGCGGCCCCACGCCCTCTCCACCCTCGCGGAGGTGGAGCGGCGGCACATCCTCGGCGTGCTCGAGGCGCTCGACGGGAACCGGACCGCCGCGGCGAAGGCGCTGGGCATCGGGCGGAACACGCTGGGCCGGAAGCTGAAGGCGTTCGGCCTCGAGCCCTGAGCGCTCTACTGCCCGGTGCGCCAGAGGCAGTGGGTGTACGCGCTCCCGCCGGAGGGCCGGGCGATCCAGCAGAGCTTGTCGCTCCACGTGCCGTCGACGTCGCGCACCTGGAATTGGCGGACGTAGCGGCTGCGCGCGGAGTCGTCGCTGGGGAAGAGCCCGAGCACCTCGCCCCGCACCGCATAGCTGCCCGAGCCGGGCCAGGTGGCCTGCGCGCTGCGCCAGTCGCCCGG
This sequence comes from uncultured Myxococcaceae bacterium, assembly GCA_964502265.1. Lineage (GTDB taxonomy): Bacteria > Myxococcota > Myxococcia > Myxococcales > Myxococcaceae > JAFAFL01. The sequence goes on from CAZCWA010000062.1 coordinate 11,989, forward strand.
CGAGACCTCCACCACCCCGCTGTAGACCGCGCTGTCGAGGTACCGGCCGTTGGCGCCGAAGATGAAGTACGAGCCCGCGGTCCCATCCGAGGAGCTCCACTTGCCCACCGCGTTCGCCGCCAGGGCGCCGGCGCCGGAAGGGGTGAACCCCTCCAGGGAGAGCGAGTGGAACACGCCCGCCGGCGCCACGCCGAAGTCGCCGAGCACGTTCACGCAGCCGGTGCTCGAGCTGCGCGGCTCGACGATGACCACCGGGACCGAGGTGCCGCCGAAGTCCGCGAGGAACGGGAGCACGTTCACGCTCTGGCTCACCGAGAGGAAGAGCCCCTCGTAGCGGAAGCCGCGCCCGGAGGTTCCCCGCCACCGGTCACCGAACGGATCGGGACCTCCGTACTGATCCTGCAGCACGGTGCCGGGTGGGAAGAGCGCCTGCGTCGCCTGGAGCAGGTGCTGAAGCTGCTCGGCCTCGCCGGCGGGCGTGGCGCGCGGCGCGAGCACGAAGATCTCGCACTGGCCGCGCCCATCCCCATCCGGCGACCGCATCCCCACGCCGTCCGTGTACTGCGCGATCGCCCAGCCCGCCGGCGCCAGGAAGCGCGCCCCGCCGCTGTCCGTCAAAGCACCCTCCGGCTTCCACTCGGGCGGGGCCGCGGCCATCAACTGTTCGGGCGTCTCGTGGCCGCCCGAGGGCTGGCCGGGATCGATGCCCACGCACGCGAGGAACAACGCAGAGCTTCCGAGCGCCACCCACCATTTCATCACGCGACTCCTGATCACCCGGAGCATGCGCGAATCGGCGCGGGGCGCCCACGTGAATCCTCCGCCGCGCTACCCGAGCGTCCGCGCGAGCAGCCACGCCGCGCCGATGCAGAGGGACACGGCGACCGCGAAGCACGCCATCGCGCGGCGGAGGGCGGACCGCCCGAGCACCGTCGCGTCGTGACCGACCACCACCGGCGCAGGCCCGCTGCCCGCGCCGCGGATCTCCCAGGTCCCGGCCGTGGAACCCGGACGCAGCTCGCCCGCCACCAGGCACGCGTCCCCGAGCCGCCCGATGCGCTCGTAGGCGGTCACCTCGGAGGGAATCCCGGCGCCCTCCGCGAGCGACTCGCGCAGGCCGGGGGAGATCCGCTCGAACACGGTGCAGCGCCGGATCTCCTCGGGCGCGCGCAGGTGGGACGGGTGGAAGGCCACCTCGGCGGTCACCCGCTCGCCCTTCAGCAGGAGCGTCTGGCCGAAACCGCGCTCGGTGGAGAGCAACGGGCCGCTCCGCTCGCCCCGAACCGACGCACGCCCCGCGCGCAGCTCCGAGTCATAGAACGCGCAGACCACGCCGGAGGGCGAGGTCACCACTTCGTCCGAGCCGATCCGCCCGCGGAAGAGGCCCTGCACCGGCCGGCCTGTCTCCCGCGCGCGCTGCACCGCCGCATCGAGCGCCAGCGGCTCCTTCGCGCTCGCGAGTTCGGCGCTCCGACGCAGCCGGTTCGCCCGCCCGGTGAGCGCCCCCGCCGCCACCAGCAATCCGCCACCGGTCAGTCGCGCCAGCGCCTCGGCGCCGATGTGCGGACCGGCGAGGAACACCTGGACGAGCAACACGGACACGGCCGCCACCGCCGCCCATACCAACGGACGCAGTCGCAGCGTCGACGGGCTCGGGAACGCCACGCCGGAAGATGCCGCCCCGCCAAAGCCCCACGCCGCCACCGTCAACCCGGCGGCCGCCATCACGCACAGGGGCAACCACATCAGCCCCACGTCCATCCCCGCCTCCCCCCGCCCGGAACTCCCCCCGCCAAGGTGGACGCCGTCCCCCCTGGGGGCAAGCCGCCGTGTCCAGCCCACGACGGCCGGATGGGCACCTCGCGCGGGGGCCGCTTCCAACTGAATCAAGCCGCGGACCGAGCCGTACACCGGGTTCCTGACACACTGGATCCCCGGGACTGGCTTCCGCACCCCGTCGGCAGTCCTACGCATCCCGTCGACGGCCGTACGCATGCCGTCGGCAGTCCTACGCACCTCGTCGGCAGTCCTACGCACCTCGTCGGCAGTCCT
>CAZCWA010000062.1:14140-15871 GCA_964502265.1 uncultured Myxococcaceae bacterium
ACCTCGTCGGCAGTCCTACGCACCTCGTCGGCAGTCCTACGCACCTCGTCGGCAGTCCTACGCACCTCGTCGGCAGCCGTACGCACCTCGTCGGCAGCCGTACGCACCTCGTCGGCAGCCGTACGCATCCTGAAGATCGCCGTGCTCGTCCCGGGAGCCCCGGCCGCGACCGGGAGCCGCATGTGGGAGCGCGCAACCTCGGGCCCTGGGGGCGTGTCCTGTCGACGCCGTGGTCCGGCAAGTGGGGGTCTCCGTGGCGCGAGCCCAGTGCCGGAGACGCGTTGGGGGACCTCCCCGTTCCCTGAGAAGGACACGTCGCTGGGACACCACATGGCGTTGTCACAAATCGCAGGGACTTCTAAGTGATTACGCGCACTTATGTGACAACACGAAGTGTGGTCCCAGCCAGGTATTTTCTCGGCCGCTCGGGGGCGCGGACTGAACCCGAGGGCAGATTGAGTGTCCAGAGCAGCAACCTTCGCCATGAGACCGTTCGAGCGCGCCTGCGGCCCCGCGTCCCTCCGCTGGAGGCTCACGGCGGCCGTGGCCTCAGCCTCCAGGGGTCCAGCCCTTTCCAGGCCACAGCAGTCGGCGTCACCTCAGCCATCCGCGTGCGCATGACCCGTCGGCAGGCGCCACGGCCGTCCGAGCCGCCGCCACGTCGTCGGGCATCGCTGGCCGAGCCGTCCGGCACCCGCCCGAGCCGACCTGGCAGGACGCCATGCTCGCAGCACGAGCAGGCCGAGCGACCCGGACCTCTCCAGCCAGCCCTCGCGCGGCAGGGCACCCCGGTCGAAGCGGTCGGGCGCCACGCCCGAGGCCGTCCATGGACAGCGCCCAGACCATGGGGGCTCCGACGCATGCGCCTTCTGGGCGCCTCCCGACAGGCACGGTCCGAGCGCCTGCCCCGCCGAGCGGTCATCGGCCGGCCCATCAGACGCACTGTTGCTGCAAGCGCCGTTTACATTACGCTCCGCGCCCCATGTGGAGGTGGCCCCGGGCGCGCGCGCACACGATCAGCGGTCTGGTGGCGGTGGCCCTGGTGGCCGGCTGCACGCGGGCGCCCGACGATCCCTCCGTCACGGCGGGCGCGGCCTACTTCGGCTCGACGCGCCGGCAGCACCCTCCCGGGACGCTCTACTTCAACAACGGGGCCGAGCCGCAGTCGCTGGATCCCGGCCTCGTCTACGACTCTCCCGGCAACGCGCTCGTGCGCGAGCTCTTCGAGGGGCTCACGCGCCACGACCCGCGCACGCTGGCGCCGGAGCCGGGGATGGCCGAGCGCTGGGAGGTCAGCGAGGACGGGCTGACCTGGACCTTCCACCTGCGCGACGCCCACTGGAGCGATGGCCGCGAGGTGACCGCGACGGACTTCACCTATGCGTGGACGCGGGTGCTCGATCCGCTCACCGGCGCGCAGTACGCGAACATGCTCTGGGTGATCCGCAACGGCGAGGCGTTCTCGCGCGGCCGGCTTCGCGATCCCGCCCAGCTCGGCGTGCGGGCGCGGGGGCCGAAGACCCTGGAGGTGCGGCTCGAGTACCCGGTGCCGTGGTTCCTCGAGCTGACGGCGTACTCGCCCTTCTTCCCCTTGCGTCGCGACGTCGTCGAGCGGCACGGCGATCAGTGGACGCGCCCCGAGCACCTCGTGGGCAACGGGCCCTTCACGCTGGCGAGCTGGCGGCTGCGCTACGAGATCGTCCTCGAGAAGAACGCGCGTTACTGGGACTC
>CAZCWA010000063.1:0-15823 GCA_964502265.1 uncultured Myxococcaceae bacterium
CGAGCGGATTCGCGGTGGCCCGGGTGTCGTCGGTGCGAAGCCCGTGCGCGCCGGTGATCGTGGCCTGCAGCGCGGTGGGCCGGCGCAGGAACCGCAGCGGCACCTCGATGGCGGCGGAGTAGGCCAGCTCGTCCCCGAGCTCGAGGTTCGCGAGGTTGGACCTGGGGTTCAGGTTCGCGCCCACGTTGGCGACGACGCGGAGGAAGCCGCCGTCCCATTCGCCCAGCAGCCGCGGACGCGAGCTGAAGCCGGCGCTGCCGAGCAGCCCTTCTCGCGCGGTCGGGAGCAGCACCGGCATGGAGACCGCCAGCGCGAAGCCATGCACGCCCTCCCGCGGACGCAGCAGCGCGACCTTGGGACCAAAGCGCACGTTGCCGCCGCCGAGGTGCAGGCCCTCGCCCATCGGCTGCAGCGCGGCCGGGCCCTGGCGGACGCTGATGAGGTTCACCGGCACGGCGAACCCGAGCTCCGCCACGTCCCACAGGCCCAGCGCGCCGGTGAGGTCCGCCGAGTAGAGCCTGTCCACCAGCGGGCGGGTGCCCACCGTCCCGCCTTCGTCGGCGAGCCGGTAGCGGATGGGCTCGTGCGCATAGTGCCCGTGCAGGCCCAGGGTCAGGTCGAGGTGCGGCGACACCCGCGCGGCCTGGGTGGCGTGCACGTCGCGGCGGCCGGACCCGGGCTTGAAGTGCTGCAGGTCCAGGTAGAAGGCGTCCGCGTCGTTCTGGGCCTGCGCGGCCGGAGCGATCAGGAGGAGGAAGGCGAGCGCGGTGCCAATGACGCCGCTTCGCTCGAGACGACGGTGGCCACGGCGGTTCTTGCCGCCCGCGCGTGTGGCGAAGAGGGCCCCGAGCACGAGCAGGAGGATTCCCTGCGGCAGCGAGCCCGTCCCCGAGGACGCGCAGCCCGCGCCCATGAATTCGACCCCGTCCGCAGCCCCCACCGTCCCGGGCGGATTGAAGCCGCCGCCGGGCCCCGTCCCCGGGCCACCCGGATCGACGGGCTCGACAGGAAGCGGAAGCCCCTCGTGCACGTTGGGATCGGTCTCCCCTTCGTCCACGCGGCCGTTCCGGTTCGCGTCCTCCTCGCCGTCGAGCTTCCCGTCGCCGTCGCTGTCGGCCCGCTTGGGGTTGGTGGTGGTGGTGGGGTCGAGATCCTCGACGAAGTTCGGTGAAGAGCGGTCGGTGTCGGGACCGGTGAAGCGGCCGGTGAGGCCCAGCTCGAGCCCGTCGGTGAGCCCGTCGTTGTCGCTGTCCGGATCGAGCGCGTCGATGAGGCCGTCGCCGTCGGTGTCCATGATCCCGTCGAGCCCGTCCGGCACGCCGTCGTCGTCGCTGTCCGCATCGAAGGGATCGAGCCCGAGCGCACGCTCGGTCGCGTCGTCCACGCCGTCACCATCCGAGTCCACGCCGTCGTCGAACGGATCGGCGGGGTCGGTCTCGCCCGGGTCCACCCGGCCGTTCTGGTTGGCGTCCTCGATGCCGTCGAAGATGCCGCCGCCGTCGGTGTCCGTCAGCGTGGGATCGGTCGTGGTCGAAGGATCCGCGTCGGGGACGAAGATCGACAGATCGGTGCCGGTGCCCTGCGGCTCGGCGAGCCCGCGCTCCATGCCATCGCCCAGGCCGTCACCGTCGGTGTCGAAGAGGAACGGGCTGGTCTCGCCCGCCTCGAGGTCCAGCACGCCGTCGCCGTCGAGATCCTCGTTGCCGTCGAGCAGGCCGTCATCGTCGGTGTCGTCGTCGAGCGGATCTGTCCCCACCACGTGGACCTCCACGCCGTCGTCCAGACCGTCGCCGTCGGTGTCGGCGAGCAGCGGATTCGTCCCGAGCTGGAGCTCCTCGGCGTCCGTCAGCCCGTCGCCGTCCGCGTCACCGGTGCCTTCGACATCGACCGTGACCAGCGCGGTGGCGGTGCCGCCGGAGTCATCGGACAGCGTGTAGCTGAACGTGTCCTCGCCCACGAAACCCGGCGCGGGCGTGTAGAGCACCACGCCGCCCACGAGCGCGACCTGGCCCACGTCCGCAGCGCCCACCGCGACCACGGAGAGCGTCTCGCCCACGTCCGGGCCCGAGTCGTCGTTCGCCATCACGTCGAGCGCGTTGTCCTGCGAGCTGGACTCGACGACGAAGGCGTCCGGCCTCGCCACAGGTGGCGCGTTCACCCGCGTCACCGTCACCGCCACGTTCGCCGTCGCAGTGCCGCCATTGCCGTCATCGATCGTGTAGGTGAACGAGGTCTGGCCGTGGAAGCCCGGCGGCGGGGTGTAGTGGACGCCGGTCGCGTCGAAGGTGACGGTCCCCTGCCCCGGCTGGGTCACGCCGGTGACGGAGAGGATCTCGCCTACGTCCGGCGCGGAAGAATCGTTGGCCAGCACGTCCACGAACGTCGCGGGCGCGTCCTGGGGAAGCTCGAGCACGTCGTCCACCGCGGTGGGATCGTCGTTTACCGGGACAACAGTGATCGGGATCGTCGCGCTCGCGGTGAGCGGTCCGCCGGCGCCGGTGTTGCCGTCGTCGTTGGCGGTGAGCTGCAGCGATGCGGAGCCGAAGAAGTCCGGCTCGGGGAGGAACTGAAGCCCCTGCAGCGCCGCGTTGATCGCCGTGAGCGTGCCCGCGATCCGGACCTCGCCAGGGAGGCCCATGCCGGAGACGACCGAGACGCCCGAGCCCTGCCCGAGCGTGACCGTCCCGTGCGTGGGGATGAGCGCGAGCCTCAAGGTGGCGCCGCCCGCGTCGACGTCATCGAGCGCGATCCCATTGCCGGAGGCGGTGTCGAAGACGAGGGCCACATCCTCCGCCGTGGTCTGCAGGCCGGGCACCGTGAGCACCGGCGCGTCGTTCACCGGCCGGACGTCGATGCGCAGCGTGTCCTGTGCGGTGAGGACGCCGCCCTGCCCCGTGCCGCCGAGATCGCTGACGCGCAGCGTGAGCGTCGCCTCGCCGGTGAAGTCCGCATCCGGGGTGAAGGTCAGGCTGGCCAGCGCCGCGTTGGCGTCCGTGAGACCGCCGCGCACCGTCACCGCCTGCGAGGGCCCGGTCGAACCGGAAGTATATTGCATGCCCGCCGCCTGGCCGAAGGTGACGGTGCCAAAGGAGGCGGTGAGGGTCAGCTCGACCTCGACGGCGTCCGGGTCGGTGACCTGCATCGCGTTGGCGCCGCTGAGCGGCAGCGCCGTGTCCTCGTCCACCTCGAGCAGGGTGGGCATCGCGATCACCGGCGGGTCGTTGACCGGCCGGACGATCACCTCGACACGCCCGGTCGCGCTGCCTCCGCCGGAGTGGGTCATCACGTAGGTGAAGTGGGTGGTGCCGTGGAAGTCGGGCGGCGGCGTGTAGGTGACGAGGCCGCCGGACGCGCTCACGCTGCCGTGCTGCGGCTGGGTGACCGTGCCGAGCGAGAGCGTCCCGCCGAAGTGCCCGGGGTCGTCGTTGGCGAGCACGTCGAGGGTCCCCGGCGCGCCGTCCTCGTCGACCACCAGCAGGTCGTCGCGCGCGGAGGGCTGGGCGTTCACCCGCACAACGGTGATGGGCAGCGTGACCGCATGCACCAGGGCCCCACCTGCGCCGGTGTTGCCCTCGTCGCTCACCTGCAGCCCGATCGACGTGCCGCCAAAGAAGCCCGCGGCCGGCGTGAACCGGAGCCCGTCGAGCGCCGCGTTGAGCTGGACGAGCGTGCCGCGGACCACCACCTGCGCGTCATCCGTGCCGGTGCCGCCGAGGAGCTGAAGGCCCGCCGTGGTCGACAGGCTCAAGGTCCCGTGCGGCGCGACGAGGCGAAGGGTCAGCAGACCGCTCCCCGCATCCACGTCCGTGACGGACACACCCATGCCCGCCTGGGCCGAGAACACGAGCGGGAGTCCCGCCGGCGTGGCCGGACGCGCGGGCAGGTGCACCACCGGCGCGTCGTTCACCGGCGTCACCGAGACCTGAACGGTCCCCACGTCCACGGCGCCCTTGCCGTCGGAGAGCACGTAGGTGAACGAGGCGTCGCCGTGGAAGTCCGGCGCGGGCGTGAAGCGGAGGCCGCCGGGGACGATCTCCACCGAGCCGCCCGACGAAGGCTGCGAGACCGACACCACCGACAGGCTCTTCCCGGTCCCTGCACCCGCCTGATCGTTCACAAGCACATCGAGCAGCGCCGGGCCGGAGTCCTCGGTCACCGTGAAGGCGTCGGGGCTCGCCACCGGCGCGCCGTCCGTCTGCGACACCTCGATCGTGACGGTCGCGGTGGCGCTCTCGCCGTCGCGATCGGTCACGGAGTAGGTGTACGCGTCGGTGCCGGCGAAGCCCGCCTCGGGCACGTAGGTCACCTGTCCGTCCGGGCCCACCGTCGCCGTCCCGTTCGCGGGCGGTGCGACGATGCCCACCACCACCGGCGCGTCGACGAGCTGGGTGTCGTTGGCCAGCACGTCGGTGACCACACCTGCCGGGCTCCAGACGAAGGCCGTGTCCGCGACCGCGATGGGCGGGCCATCGTTCACCGGCGTCACCGTCAGGCGCACCTCGCCGATCGACGAGGCGCCCTTGGCGTCCACCACCCGGTAGGTGAACGCGTCGCTGCCGAAGAAGTCCGCCCCCGGCGTGTAGGTCACCGCGTTCCCTGCGCCCACCACCGCCGTGCCGTGGGCGGGACCAGCAACGACCGTCACCGTGAACGGCCCGTCGCGCAGCCGCAGATCGTTGGCGAGCACGTCCACCAACACGGGCACGTCCTCGTGGGTGGAGCTCTCGTCCGCCTGGGCCTCGGGCGTCCCCTGCACGTCGAGCGGCGCGGGCGCCATCGCCACCTCGGCCAGCGTCACGGGCATTCCGTCACCGCACGCGAAGTCGGCCGCCACCGAGTAGTTCGACGCGCTGGTGCCCGCGAAGGTCACCACCGGCGCGTGCGGATCGATGCCGACGTGCGCGAGCACCACCTTCGGCAACGCGATGGTGACGAAGTGGTCCGTCGAGCCGCCGAAGAGGCTGCCGTCCTGTGCCTCCTCGACGCGGAAGTACGAAGCGGCCGGCGCGAGGTCGATGATGAAGTCCCCCGCCACGTCGTTCGCGCGGTCCCTCGGGTCGTTCGGCGTCTGCACCGAGTTGCGCACGAAGTGGACGCGCGATCCCTGCAGGTTGCCGTCCGCCGTCAGCAGGTACTCGTAGGTGTTGGGGTTGCCGTCGGTGTCGAAGAGGACGCTCCAGCCGGAGGGTCCCAGCTCCGCCGCGCCCGGTCCCGAAGTCGCCCGCCTCGGATCGCCGTCCACCCGGATCCGGAAGAACACGTGGTCCGCGTCCGCCGCGCGCAGGAAGGCCGGATGGGACGGGCTGCCCACCACGTCGCGCAGGGTGCCCGGCGACAGCGCATCGCCCGCGTCGTCGCTCGACGCGTTCCCCTGGCCCACCCCGCCACCGCACATGAAGGGCACGAAGTCGGCATCGGCAGGAAACAGGAGGGGCGGCGCTGCGGACTCGAGCGGGCGGACGCTGCGGCCGGCCACCTCCACGGCAGGCGCCAGCGACGTAGGCGGCGTGTCACTGCAGGCCGAGAGCACGGCGAGCGCGGCGGGGACGAGGGCGAGGTGTGAGACGTGACGCACGGTGATCTCCGACGGACGACGGGCACGGCCAAAGGCAGAAGACGGACTTCGGGTCCGCCCCCATTGCATCGGCTGATCCATCGGAAATCTTCAGTGTTCCCGGGCGCTTCCGCCCGGCCGTCAGGGGTGCCGCACGCGGAAGGGGTCACCCCGGACCCTGCGCAGCGGGTGCCGAAGCTGCGAGGTCCACCCACCTCTGGAGGTCGCCGCCTTCGCGTTCCCTCAGCGCCCGGCCGAACCCGCCGCGACGCCCTTCAGCTTCTTCTCCAGCGAGGCCCGAAGAGCGCGCGCCTCCACCGGCTCCTCGCCCTCCTGCAGCACCTCCAGCGCCCGCCGGTAGGCCTGCGCCGCGTCCTGCAGCCGGTTCGCCTGGAGGTAGGCGTCCCCGAGGTGCTCGAGGATCACCGGCTCGTTGGGCTCCAGCGCCGCGGCCCGCTCGAGGACCTCCACCGCCTTCTGCGTCTCGCCCTTCCGGTAGTGCACCCACCCGAGCGAATCGAGGAACGCGCCCGAGTCCGGCCGCAGCTCGAGCGCCCGCCGCACCAGCCGCTCCGCCTCGTCCAGCTCGAGGTTGTGGTCCGCCAGCACGTAGCCGATGAAGTTCAGCGCGGAGGGCTCGTCCGGCTCGGCGGCGAGCACCTCCCGCATCAGCGCGATGGCCCGCTGCGGCTCGCCCAGCCGCTCCCACGCGTTGGCGAGGGTGAAGACCAGCCCCTTGTCCTCCGGCCACCGGGTCCGCGCGGTCTCCAGCAGCGATGCGGCCTCGCGCGCCCTGCCCTGCCGCTGCAGGTTCTGCGCGAGCGCGTCGTATAGCCCCGCGCTCTTCCACTTCCCCACCGCAGTGCGCAGGAGCTTCTCGGCCTCGCGCACCGACCCCGCCCGCTCCAGCGCGCGCGCCCACGGCGGGTAGACCGTCACGTTCTCCGGCTGTTCGGAGGAGACGCGGCGGAAGAGCGCCACCGCCTGCCCGTGCTCGCCGGCCAGGGACAGGGACGCCGCCCGCCGCATCCGCGACTCGAAGTGCACCTCCGAGAGCGCGGGCACCTGCGCGTAGGCCTCCGCCGCGCGCGAGAACTCCCGCCTCTTCTCGTAGAGCAGGCCCAGGTAGTACGCGAGCCGCGGCTCGGCGCCCGGTCTGGCCCGCGCGCGCTCCAGCACCCCCACCGCGTCGTCCACCCGCTCGGCCCGGAGCCACGCGAAGGCCACCCGCACCGCGGTCTCCGGCTCGTCGCTGACCGAGAGCGCGCGATCGAACCAGGCCCGCGCGCGATCCCACTGCTCGAGCTTCAGCGCCGTCCGCGCCGCAGACAGCAGCAGGGACACATCGTCCCCGTCCCGCGAGAGCGCCTCCGCCCAGGCACGCTCCGCCTTCTCCGGCCTGTCCGTCGCGTCGTAGAGCTCGGCCAGCGCGCCCCAGGCTTCGGTGTCGGCGGGCACGACCTCCGTCGCGCGCACGAGCATCCGCTCCGCCCGCCGCGCATCGCCGCGTTCGGCGAACACCTGCCCGAGCAGCCGGAAGCCGCGCGACTCGTCGGGGATCGCCTTCGCCATCGACTCCACCGCGGCGATGGCCTGGTCCGGCTGCTTCGCGTCGAGCTCCACCTGCGCGAGCATGAACCACGGCTCCGGCTCCTCCGGGGACAGGCGCACCGCGCGCTGCAGGTGCACCCTCGCCCGCGCAAGCTTGCGGCCCTCGGCCAGCACCCGGCCCATGAGGAAGTGCGCGCGCGCGTGACGGGGCCGGCTGTCGATCACCCGGCGCAGCGTGCGTTCGGCGCGGGCGAGATCCCCCACCCGCGCGTACTCCTCCGCCATCGCCACCAGCAGGTACGGGTTGCCGTCGTCGGTCACCAGCGCGAGCCGCAGCTCGTCGAGCGCCCGCCTGTGCTCACCCGCGTGGTGGAGCACCCGCGCCTTGAGGAAGTGCGCGTACGAAGCGCTGGAGGCGTAGTGCTCGCCCGAGTCCCGCGAGGCGCGCATGGCCTCGCTCATCGCCTGCCGGTCCACCGGCGGCCTCTGGGGTTGCGCCTTCGCTTCGGGACGGGTGCGGGGCGAGGCGGCGCACCCGAAGACGAGCGCCGCGGCACACCAGGCGAGCATGGGGACGGAGCGCGGCATTGCGGCGGATTGTAGCCGCTCCCCCTCCCCGGCGCAGGGGCCTACACCGGCAACAGCCGCTCGAGCTGCGCGTCCGCGTCGAGGTGGACCTCCGCCGCGTCCACCACCTGGGCGCTGAACCCCGTACCGCCCGGCGCCTGCAGCATGGGCAGCAGGCGGAGCATCGTCTCCTCCGCGTCCGCGATCCGGGTCTCGGGCAGCGCAATCACGAACACCCCGCCCCCCACATGGCCGGACAGGTCCGCGGCCCTCAGCGCCTGACGCAGAAGCCCGGCCGCCTGCCGGACATGCTCCTTGACCGGCGACTCCGGGCGGAGCACCGCCACCGCGAGCGGACGTTCGTGCCGGCGCGCGCGGGCCAGCTCCTGCTCGAAGCGCGCGGTGAATCCGCCCCGATCGAGCAGCCCCGTCTCCGGATCGCTCCCCGCCTGCCGCAAGAGCGCCTGCGACCGCGCCAGCTCCCGCTCCGTCTGCCGGAGCTTGAGCGCGCGCTCGGCACAGGCGAGCAGCTCCAGCGGCTGGAAGGGCTTGGCGAGGTAGTCCACCGCCCCCAGGTCCAAAGCGCGCAGCTTGTCCGCCACCGTCTGGTGGGCGGAGAGGAGGATCACCGGGATGTCCGCGGTGTCCGCCGACTCCTTCAGCGCCGCGGCCGCGTCCAGCCCGTCCACCCGCGGCAGGAACACGTCCATCACGATCAGATCCGGCAAGAGCGCGCGCGCCCGGGCCAGCCCCTCGGCGCCGGCGCGGGCGATCTCCACCCGGTAACGCGCGCGGAGGATCTCGAGCACGTTCGCCGCCACCTCCGGCTCGTCCTCCACCACCAGGACCCGGGGCGCGGCCGGCTCGCCCTGAAGACCGTTGGTCAGCGCGGCGTCCTTCTCGCGCACCAGCGGCAGGGTGAAGACGAAGGAGGCGCCGCCGTTCTCCGCGTGCTCCGCCCAGATCTCGCCGCCGTGCAGCTCCACGAACTCGCGGCAGATGGCGAGCCCGAGCCCCGTCCCGCCCGGCCCGTGGTGGTAGCGATCGAAGACGAGGTGCAGGTCCCCCTCGGGGATCCCGGGGCCGTTGTCCTCCACCACCACCCGCGCCATGTCCCCGTCCGGCCGCCGCAGCCTCTGCGCGCGCACCGTCACCCGGCCGCCCTCGGGCACGTGCTGCAGCGCATTGCCGAGCAGGTTCTCCAGCACCTGCCTCAGCTTCACCGCGTCGCCCACGATCCGCAGCGGCCTCGAGGCCTCCGCACGCACCGTCACCTTCCTGGATGCGCCGAGGATCTCCAGCTCCCGCGCCGTCTCCCGGCAGAGCGCGGCGAGGTCCAGCTTCGAGGGCTCGAGCGCGAAGCGTCCCTGTTCGCCCCTGCCGCGCTCGAGCAGCGACTCGACGAGCTCGAGGATCTTCCTCCCCTGCCTCACCATCGCGTCCACCGAGGCGCGGTCCTGCGACTGCAGCCCGGTGTCCTGCAGCAGCCGCCCATGCCCCAGGAGCACGTTCAGCGGCGAGCGCAGATCGTGGCTGATCACCGCGATCATCTCGTCCTTGAAGCGGTTGAGCTCCTTGAGCCGCCGGTTCGCGTCGTTGAGCTCGCGGTAGCGGTCGACGTACGCGCTCTCCAGATCCTCGCGCTTGCGCCGCAGCGCCTGGTGCAGCCGCGCGTTGCGCACCGAGCCCGCCAGCGTGGCCCCCACCGCCTGGGCGAACTCGAGGTCCTCCTGATCGAAGGCCTCCGCGTCGTCGGTCGCGCGCGACAGCCGCAGGAAGAGCGCGCCGAGGAGATCCTCCTGGCTGATGAGCGGCTGCACGAGGAGGCTCTTGATGCCCAAAGGGGCGATCACCGTCCGGACCTCGTCCATCAGCGGATCGCGGGTGGCGTCGTCCACCTTCACCGGCTGCCGCGTCTCCAGCGCCCGCCGAAGCTCGGGGTACCGCGCGAGGTCCAGCGAGAGCGGGCCTCCCTGCGGCAGGTCCACCGAGGCCACCACCTGCGCCGTGCTCTGCCCGTCCGCCTCCACCAGCACCACCGAGCAGCGATCCGCCTGCACCACGTCCGCGACCTTCCGCACCGCGAGGTCGAGGATCTGATCGAGCTCCAGCGTGGAGGAGGCGATCCGCGCGATCTCCAGCAGCGTCTCCATCCGCCGCCTCGAGGCCTGATCGCGCTCCATCAGCCGGCGCGCCCGGAGCGCCCCGTCGAGCCGGACGGTGATCTCCTCCTCGTCGTGCACCCAGTCGTCCACGCCCAGCGCCCGGAGCTCCGAGAGCGCCCCCGCGCCGACCTCGGCCAGCACCGGGAGTTCACGCAGCGCCTCGGAGCCGCGCACCACCGCCAGCGACTGCTCCGCACCGGCACCGGGCGCGACGAAGACCGCCTCGGGCCGCAGCGCGTCCGCCACCTCGAGCACCGAGGCCGCCTTCGACGCGGTGCCGACGACGTAGCCCCGGGCCGTCAATCGATCCGCGAGGCGCTCTGCCGCCTTTCGCGCGCCGACCACCAGAACCCGCCCGCGGTGTGTCTGCGAGGCGTTCGAGCTCACACGGCTTTCCCGATTTTCCTTGACATGCGGATGGGAACTATACCGGACCCGGCGCCGACGGCCAGTCGTCTTCGGCAGTTTGTGCGGGTTCCCGCGAGTTGTGAGGTCAACAGCCGGGCATATACTCGCCGGTCGAAAGGCCCAGCCCATGACCGCGCGTTCCCTCCTTGCGTTGTGCTTCCTCGCGCCCTCCCTGGCCATGGCCCAGGGCGACGACTGGAGCAGCTTCCCCTCCGCCCCCCCGGCGCCGCCGCCTCCCGTCGAAGTCGAGAAGGCGGTGAAGGAGGGCGTGAAGGAGGAGAAGCCGCCCGCGCCCACGCCCACGCCGGCTGCAACGGCGCCCGTCCCGTCCGAGCCGGTGGTCGTCTCGCGCGACGAGCGGGTCGTCCCCGGTACCGAGCCGCACAGCCCCTCCACCTGGGGCCGCCCGCTGCGGTTCGCGTCGAACCGCCGGCTCACGCCCTCGGCGCTGGGCGCGGTGGGGCTGTTCAGCACGTCCTCCGCCACGCTCGGGCCGAAGGGCCTTCTGCGCATCTCGGTGCTGGGTGAGTACTTCACCGCCACCGACTTCCCCGTCCAGCGCGCGAGCCACGTCCGCAGCGCGGGCACCTTCGCCGCCTCGTACGTGCCGGTGGAGTTCCTCGAGGTCTTCCTCGCCTACGGCGCGAGCGCGAACACCAACTCGCTCTCCTCGCCCACGCTGATCCAGGCGCTGGGCGATCTGACCTTCGGCGCCAAGGCCTCGCGCGAGTGGACCCCCGGCTTCTCCGCCGGCCTCGACCTGCGGCTGCAGTCGTTCTCCGGCGTGGGCACGCAGAACGTCACCGGCTACGCCTGGGGCTTCTCCCCGCGCGCGGTCGTTTCCTATGACGTGCGCTCCTCCGCCCCGAGCGTGCCGGTGGTCCTGCACGCCAACGCCGGCATCCAGCTCGACGGCACCGGCGGCCTCGTGCGGCACCACACGCTCAACGCGGCCGAGGAGTTCGCGCTCGGCGTCCATCGCTACAACCGCTTCGTGGGCAACGCGGCCCTCGAGGTCCCGCTGCCGGTGGTCACCCCCTTCCTCGAGTACGACGTGGGCGTGCCGCTCGGCGTGAGCAACCGCGGACTGCTCTCCCCGGACCAGTCCCGCTACGTGAACGTCACCGAGGCGATGCCGCAGCGGCTCGGGCTGGGCATGAAGATCACCGCGGTGAAGGACCTCACCTTCGTCACCGGCGCGCAGCTCGGGCTGGCGCGGACGGTGGGCATGGGCGTGCCGGCCACCCAGCCGTGGAACGTCTACCTGGGCGCATCCTTCAACGTGGATCCGTTCGCGCGCGGCGAGGGGCGGGTGGTGGAGACGATGTTGGAGCGCACCATCGCCCAGGTGGTGGAGGCCGCGCCGAAGACGGCGAAGGTCGAGGGCACCGTGGTGGACAAGCAGACCGGGCAGCCGTTGCCGGGCGTGATCGTCGCCATGGTGGGGGCGGGCCTGCCGCCGGTCGCCTCCGATGCGGAGGGCGGCCGCTTCCTCACCCACGACCTCAACGAGGGCCCGGTGACGCTGAAGGCGGTGAAGGCCGGCTACCGCGAGGCGCAGGCGGAGGTGGTGCTGGCGGCGGGGAGCACGGCCACGGTGCAGCTCGCGCTGGAGCCGGAGGAGAAGCGCGCGCAGTTCCTCGTCACCGTGACCGCCAACATGGCCAACGCGAAGCGGCCCCTGCCCGCGCAGGTGAAGTTCAAGGGCCCGGTGGAGCAGGCGCTGCAGACGACGGGACAGGGCGTGGAGCCGGCGAAGCTCGAGGTGCCGCCGGGCAAGTACGTGGTGACGGTGGTGGCCGCCGAGCACCTGGCGCAGACCCGCGAGGTGCAGGTCGGCGACAACGGGAGGATGGACCTGCTCTTCGAGCTCGATCCGGAGCCGAAGAAGCGCCAGGCGATCGTCCGCGAGAACCGGATCGACATCCTCCAGCAGGTGCGCTTCGCCACCAACAAGGCGACCATCCTCCCCGCCTCGCACGGCCTCCTGAACGAGGTCGTGGACGTGATCGTGAAGAACGACATCCAGCGCGTGCGCGTGGAGGGACACACCGACAACCGCGGCGGGAAGGGCGTCAACCAGCGCCTCTCCGAGGAGCGCGCGAAGGCGGTGGCGAACTACCTCGTGCAGCGCGGCATCGATCCCTCCCGGATCGACACCGCGGGCTTCGGCGACACGCGGCCCCTGGCGCCCAACCTCACCGCGCGCGGCCGCGAGCTGAACCGGCGCGTCGAGTTCCACATCGCCGACCGGTAGCGGGAGCCCCACGCCGATGCCCATGCGCGCGCGCCTCGCGGCGGTCCTGTCCCTCCTCTGCGTGGCCGCCTTTGCTGCTGCGTGCGGTCCGAAGCCGCCTCCCCTTCCCGGCGATCCGCCGCGGGTGACGGTGCAGCCGGTGTCGGCCACGGTGGCGGACACGAAGCTGCAGGTGACGATCACGGTGAGCGGGTGCGAGGCGGTGAAGCACCTGTCCCTGTGGAACCGCGACGTGCACGTGGCGGACGTCGAGTACAAGGGCAACCCCACCGTCTACGAGATCGCGCCGGGCAACCTGCGCTACCACGCCGGGCTCGCGGCGGACGTGGCGCTGGTGGCGCGCGTGCGCTGCGACGACGACCGGGAGAACAGCTCGAACCCGGCGGCGGTGCGCTTCCTCCCCGTGGCCGAGGTCGTCCGCGCCCAGCCCGGCGCGCAGGCGGTGACCGACGTGTTCTGGGCGGTGGGCCAGGGTCCGCATGTGGGCTTCATCGGCTGCAGTGGGACCGGCGACGGCGGGACCGCGTTCGTGCGCGTGTCGCGCGGCGGGGAGATCACCCACTTCAACCAGAGCATCGGCTTCAACTGCTCGGCGCAGACGTGGATCACCGAGCTGCACGGGCCCACCGGCCTGCGCTGGGCGGTGGAGCCGGGCGTGGGCGCGTTCGCCTTCAAGGAGAACATGGACATCTACGCGGTCTTCGTGGGCAACGTGCGCCACCTCACCGTGGGGCCGGACGGGGACGCGCTCATCTACGCCGAGGGCCCCGAGCGCCTGATGCGCGTCTCCCGCGGCGCCGCACCGTGGCAGGGCGGCGACGTGATGTGGACCTTCGGGACCGCGGGGCGGATCACGGGCAACGTGGGCGTGCACGGGGGCATGGACACCGTCTACGTGCCGATGTGGGTGGACACGCTGGGCACGCAGACCGCGGCGCTGTGGATGCAGCGGCTCTCGTACACGACCGGCGGCGCGGTGGGCGCGGTGGAGCTGAAGAGCTTCCAGTACGGCGTGGGCGATGTGCCCTTCCTGCCGCCGGTGGCGTTCAGCCAGGACGCGTCGATCGCCTTCTTCGCGATGCGGACCCATCCCACCGCGTCCACCGTCTTCGCCTGCGCCACCAACGCGTCGCAGGCCGGGTGCAAGGGGGACGACCTCAAGTGGCAGACAGGTCCTTTGGCCGGGCACGTGCTGCTGACGGTTCCCTACTTCGGGAAGTCGATCGTCGCGGCGGTGGCGCACCAGCACACCTGGTTCATCGGCGCGGAGAACGGGCACATCCTCAACAAGGACGCGCAGCCGGTGCAGCCGGAGGGCGCGCTGGTGACGATGGGCGTGCAGGCCGGACAGGGGAAGGACTTCTACATCCTCAGCGGGAGCGGCCAGCCGGGGACCTTGCCCACCGAGCTCATCGCGGTGGACGCCCCCGAGTTCGGGCCGCTCTTCCGGTACTCGCTGCACGGCGGCAGCCTGATGGCGGGCGTGGACGACTCGGGGCAGCTCTGGATGCGCGTGAACCAGGACCTCGTGCGCACGCTGCCTCTGGCCGAGTACCAGCTCGTGGTGAACCGGTAGCGGTGGCGCACATCCGTCCGCAGCGCCGCGCGGTGCCGGTGTGGTTCGCCCTCGCGCTGCTCGCCATCGCGCTCGCCACGCCTGCGGCCGCAGCGCCCTTCCAACCGCCGCCTGCGCCTTCGCGCTGGACCACAGATGAGGCCGGGTTCCTCTCCGCCAAATCGCGCGCGAGCCTCGACGCGCAGCTCGAGGCGCACGAGCGGAGCACGGGGCAGCAGGTCGTCGTCTACGTCGCGAAGAGCACGGGAGAGACACCGCTCGAGGAGTGGAGCGCGCGGGCCTTCGAAGCGTGGGGAATCGGCCGGAAGGGGCGCGACGATGGGATGGCGCTGTTCGTCTTCTCCGAGGACCGCGCGCTGCGCATCGAGGTCGGCTACGGGCTCGAGGAGAAGGTCCCGGACGTGGTGGCCTCGCGGATCATCGAGCAGGTGGCGATCCCGAGGCTGCGCGTCGGCGATCCCGACGGCGCGGTGGAGGGTGCGGTCAAGGCGATGCTCGCGCACGCCGGACACGGGCCGCCGATGCCGGACATCACGCAGGTGCCCATGCGCCGGGGCACCTGGCTCGAGCCGGTGCTCGGACTCCTCCTCGGGTTGGGCGTGCTCGCCTTCGGCGCCTTCTGCTTCTTCTCGCCCTTCCTCCTGATCCTGATGATCGCCACGCGCGGCCGGCTGGGGCAGTTCTCGACCGCCCGCGCCCAGGCGAAGCAATACGGTCGCGGGAGCAGGGGCACCTCTTCCCGATCCTCCGGATCCTCCAGTTCGCGCAGCACCTCCTCGTCGTCGCGTTCGTCGAGCTCGTCCGGATCGAGCTTCCGCGGCGGTGGCGGCCGCTCCGGCGGGGGCGGCGCCAGCGGGCGTTGGTAGCAGGCGCGCGCCGGCCGCGTTAGCGGCGGTCGAGCCGCGGGTTCTTCGCGCCGGTGAACGGGTTGCTGGGCGGCTTCTTCGTCCGGGCAACCTCCGCCGGCGCCTCCTGGGCCTTCTTCTTCGTCTCGGCTGCGGACTTCTTGGTGGGCTTCTTCGTGGAGGTCTTGGCCGGCTTCTTTGTGGGCATGGCGCGATGTTCGACGAAGACGTGGCCAAACGGGGAAGTTCCTGCTGCGGGGTGACAGCGGGCGCTGGTGGTGCTTTCAGGCTCGCCCACCAGGCGAAGGCTCGGCGACGCCCGAACGCCCGGATTGCGGCGCGTGCACATCCTCGAAAGAGGAGGTGTGCGATGACACAGCGGAAGTCGCCGATCGCTTCGGGTGACGAGGCGCTCGACCGGAAGGCGGAGAAGGAACTTCGCGCGCGCGAGGTGGAGGGGCTCGAGCCGGAGCAGCGACCGGGGCCTCGGCAGAATGAAGGGATCTCCAGCGCGGGACGGCTCTACACGTCCGCCGAAGAGGCGGAACGAGCATCCCCTTCCGAGGAGGAGGATCGGCCCGGACGCGTCGACCGGGACGCGGTGCACGTGCTGGGCGATCACCCGAAGGGCAAACATCCCGAGCGAAGCTGACGCGCATTACGCTGCGCGTCCATGGAGCCAACAGAGATCGTCCAGGCCGGCGCCGAGGTCCTGCGCCAGCGGGCCGCCGAGGTCCCGCCGGAGCAGATCGGCACGCCTGAATTCCAGGCGCTGGTTACCCGGATGATCGAGGCCATGCGCAAAGCGCCGGGCGTGGGGCTGGCCGCGCCGCAGCTCGGCGTGCCGCTGCGCGTGTTCGTGCTCGAGGATCGGGAGGAGCTGATCGCCACGCTGACGCC
>CAZCWA010000064.1:0-15688 GCA_964502265.1 uncultured Myxococcaceae bacterium
GTCGAACGCGTCACCAGCCCCGTCGAACGCGTCACCAGCCCCGTCGAACGCGTCAGCAGCCCCGTCGGACGCGTGAGCAAGGACTGCGCGCCTTTGAGGAGGTACGCCGCGCGTTACATCAACTTCACCGTGCGTACGATCCCGCCCCTTCCGGCGGAGACGGACGGGCTCAGGCCCCAGCGGCGCGGATCGTCTCCCGGGCGATGACCAGGCGCTGAATCTCGCTGGTGCCCTCGTAGATGGTCTGCACGCGGGCATCCCTCAGCAGGCGCTCCACCGGGAACTCGTCGATGTACCCGTACCCGCCGTGGAGTTGGACGGCCTTGTCGCAGGCGCGCTGGGCGGTCTCGCTGGCGAAGAGCTTGGCCATGGAGGCCTCGCGGGAGAACGGGGTCCCCGCCTCCTTGAGGAACGCGGCGCGCAGGGTGAGCAGCTCGGCGGCGGAGAGCTCGGTCTGCATGTTCGCGAGCATGAAGCGCACGGCCTGGAACTCGCCGATGGCCTTCCCGAACGCCTGCCGGTCCTTCGTGTACTGCACCGACGCGTCCAGCGCCGCGCGGGCCACGCCGCAGGCCTGGCTGGCGATCCCGATCCGCCCGCCGTCCAGCGCGATCATCGCCAGCTTGAACCCATCCCCCTCCTTGCCGAGCAGATTCGCGGCGGGGATCTCGCAGTCCTCGAAGGTCAGCGGCACCGTGTTCGACGCGCGCAGCCCCATCTTGTCCTCGGCGCGCCCGACGATGAGCCCCTTCGTCCCGCCCTCCACGATGAAGCAGGAGATCCCCTTCGTCCCCTGCCCGCTCGTCCGCGCCCACACCACCATCACGCCGGCGTACGCGCCCGAGGTGATCCACTGCTTGGCGCCGTTGAGCACGTACGAATCGCCCTTGCGCGTGGCCGTGGTCCTCAGCGCGCCCGGATCCGATCCCGCGTGCGGCTCGCTGAGCGCGAATGCGCCCGCGATGGCCTCGCCGCTCACCAGCTTCGTCACGAACTTCTGGTGCTGCTCCGGCGTGCCGAACCGGTGGATGAGCTCGGCGCACATGTTGGTCACCGCCATCGCCACCGACGTCGAGGCGCAGGCAGCGGAGACCTCCATCATCGACAGCGCGTAGGAGACGGTTCCGGCGCCGGCGCCGCCCAGCTCCGGCGGGATGTTCACGCCCAAAAGCCCCAGCGGCCCCATCTCCCGGTAGAGCTCGGCGGGGAAGGTCTCGTTGCGGTCGCGGTCGCGCGCGCCGGGGGCCACGCGCTCCTTCGCGAACTTGCGGGCGGTGTCCCGGACGAGGCGCTGGGTGTCGTTGAGCTCGAGATCCAAGTTGATGTCCTGCCTGCGCTACTTGATGGCCTTGAGGTTGAACGGGTACTCCACCGGCTGCTCCTTCCCGCCGGGCGGCTTCGGGAAGGTCATGGTGACGAGCACGCTCACCACGCAGTCGTACAGCTTCGAATCCTTCAGGGTGCTCTGCTTGCGGACGACGCGCGCCTTCTTCACCAGGCCCTCGGCGGTGATGGTGAAGGCGGTGAGCAGCCTCCCCCCGAGCGCGCGCTCCTTCTCGAGGAGGAACTGCTCGTAGCAGGCCTGGATCCGCGGCTGGTGGTACGTCATCACCTGCCGGATCGAATCCTGGCTGAACGGCATCGCGCTCACGTCCGGCGGTCCGCCCTCCCCGCCGTCGGAAGCCGCGCCCGCGTCCTGCGCGCCCGTCTGCGCGAAGGCGGCGGATCCCCACGACAGCATCCCGGCAACGACCGCGACGAAGAGGCTCCGCTTGGACATGGCTCTTTCTCCCGGCCGTCAGGCCTTCACTTCATCAGGTGCGCCGAGATCACGATCCGCTGGATCTCGCTGGTGCCTTCGTAGATCTCGGTGATCCGCGCGTCGCGCACGTGGCGCTCGGCGTCGAACTCCTTGCTGTAGCCCTGGCCGCCGAAGATCTGCAGGCCCTTGTTCGCCACCCGGCTGGCCATCTCCGAGGCGTAGAGCTTGGCCATCGCCGACTGGGCCGAGTGCCGCACGCCCTTGTCCTTGAGCAGGGCCGCGTTGAGCGTGAGCAGCCGGGCCGCGTCCAGCTCCGTGGCCATGTCCGCGAGCATGAACTGGATCGCCTGGTGGTCCCGGATGGGCTTGCCGAAGGTCTTGCGCTCGCCCGAGTACGCCAGGGCCTCCTCCAGCGCCGCCTTGGCGATCCCCAGCGCCTGCGCCGCGATGCCGATCCGCCCGCCGTCCAGCGTGCTCATCGCCACCTTGAAGCCCTCGTTCTCCTTCCCGAGGATGTTCTTCGCCGGGACCTTCATGTCCTCGAAGAAGATGGAGCAGGAGTGCGCGGCGCTGATGCCCATCTTCCGGTCCGGCGCGGCCCGGTTGAAGCCCTTCGTGTCGGTGGGCACGAGGAACGCGGTGATCCCGTGGTTCCCCTTCGCCTTGTCGGTCATCGCGAAGAGCACCATCGCGTCCGCCACCGGCCCGTTGGTGATCCAGTTCTTCGAACCGTTGATCACGAACTCGTCTCCCTGGCGCACCGCGACCGTGCGCTGGGCGGCGGCGTCGGAGCCGGCCTCGGGCTCGGTGAGGCCGAAGCACCCGAGCTTCTCGCCGCGCGCGAAGGGGAGGAGGAACTCGCGCTTCT
Organism: uncultured Myxococcaceae bacterium; assembly: GCA_964502265.1. Lineage (GTDB taxonomy): Bacteria > Myxococcota > Myxococcia > Myxococcales > Myxococcaceae > JAFAFL01. The sequence goes on from CAZCWA010000064.1 coordinate 2,631, forward strand.
GCTCGTCGGTCCCGTACTTGAGCACCGGGTCGCAGTAGAGCGAGTTGTTCACGCTCATGATCACGCCGGTGGACGCGCACCCGCGGCTGATCTCCTCCATCGCCAGCACGTAGGAGACGGTGTCCAGCGCGGCGCCGCCCCACTCCTCGGGGACGGCCACGCCCATCAAACCGAGCTCGGCGAGCTGCTTCACCGCCGCGCGGGGAAACTCGTGCGTCTCGTCCCACTTCCGCGCGTTGGGGATGAGCTCGCGCGCCGCGAACTCGCGGCACATGCGCTGGGTTTCCCGCTGGATGTCGGTCAGCTCGAAGTTCATGCGCAAGGCTGATACCTCACGCCCGAACCGCTGAAAACCCCGCTCTTGGCCCTACCGGCCGGTGAAGGTGGCCTTCCGCTTCTCCATGAAGGCGCGCATGCCCTCCTTGCGGTCCTCGGTCCCGAAGAGCAGCCCGAACGACTGCTGCTCGAGCTCGTTCGCGCTCCGCAGGTCGACCTCCGCGCCCACGCCCATCACCCGCTTGGCGTGCGCGATGGCCAGGGGCCCCCGGCTGGCGATCTTCTGGGCCACCGCGCGGCAGTGCTCCATCAGGCCCTCGGGCGGCAGCACGTCGAGCACCAGACCCAGGCTCTTCGCCTTCTGCGCGTCGATGGCGTCCCCGGTGAGCACCAGCTCCATCGCCTGCATCTTGCCGATCCGGCGCGAGAGCCTCTGGGTGCCGCCGAAGCCGGGGATCACCGCCAGGGTGACCTCGGGGAAACCGAGCTTCGCCTTCTCCGACGCGTAGAGCAGATCGCAGCCCAGCGCGAGCTCCAGCGCGCCGCCGAGCGCGATCCCGTTGATCGCCGCGATGGTGGGGATGCGCAGAGACTCCAGCGCGCTGAACGCCGCGTGGCCCCTCTCGCTGAAGCGGCGGCCCTCCTCGGGACCCAGGTCCACCATCTCGGAGATGTCCGCGCCCGCGCCGAACGCCTTCTCGCCCGCGCCGGTGACGATCAGCGCCCGGACGTTCGCGTTCCCCTCCACCTCCAGCGCCGCGCGGTGGATCTCCTCCAGCGTCTTCGAGTTCAGCGCGTTGAGGCTCTTGGGCCGGTCCACGGTGAGGACCGCCACGCCGCCTTCCACTTCCAACCGGATGTTCTCGTACGTGCTCATGTGCCGTTCCTCTCGCGCGCCCTACGCCTTGCCCGCGGCCGAGTAGTCGTAGAAGCCCCTGCCCGTCTTCTTCCCCAGCCAGCCGGCCTCCACGTACTGGCGGAGCAGCGGGCAGGGCCGGTACTTCGGATCGCCCAGGCCCTTGTGCATCACCTCGGCGATGTAGAGGCAGGTGTCGAGCCCGATGAAGTCCGCGAGCTGCAGCGGCCCCATCGGCTGGTTGGTCCCCAGCTTCATCGCGGTGTCGATGTCCTCCACCGAGGCCACGCCCTCCATCAGCGCGAACGCCGCCTCGTTGAGCATGGGGATGAGGATCCGGTTCACGATGAAGCCCGGGTAGTCCTTCGAGACCACCGTGGTCTTGCCCATCCGCTCCGCCAGCGCGCGGGTGGTGGCGTACGTCTCGTCGGAGGTGGCCGCGCCGCGGATGATCTCCACGAGCTGCATCACCGGCACCGGGTTCATGAAGTGCATCCCGATCACGCTCGCAGGCCGCTTCGTCGCCGCCGCGATCCGGGTGATGGGGATGGAGGAGGTGTTGGTGGCGAGGATCCCGCCCGGCTTCACCACCGCGTCCAGCGAAGCGAAGATCCGCTTCTTGAGCTCCTCGTTCTCCGTCGCCGCCTCGATGGCGAAGTCCGCGCCGGAAACGCTCTCGATGGACGTGGCGGTGGACAGGGACGAGAGGGCCGAGGCGTGCTTGCCTTCGTCGAGCTTGCCCTTCTCGAGGAGCTTCTTCAGGCCCGCCCGGATCCGGTCCGCGCCGCGGGAGACCGCGTCCTCGCTGACGTCCACCAGGGTCACCCGGAGCCCCGCCCCGAGCGCCACCTGCGCGATGCCCGCGCCCATCTGCCCCGCGCCCACGACCAGCACGTGTTCGACCATGTCCGTCTTCCCTTCCGAGGTGAGTGGCCGCCCGCCTCTTATGCCCGGGCCGGTGACGGGTCAACGACGCCCCGCCCATTGCCCAAAGGGGCCTCCGGGCGCTATGGAGCCGCCACGCCCGTCATTCGGCGGGGGGGCAGATTCACTTCACGTAGGGGCATTCATGAAGACGAGTGTTTCGTCGCTGTTCGTCGCAGTGGTGGGCTTCGCGCTCGCGTTCGGCACCGGCTGCGCGGCCAAGCTGCAGATCCGTTCCACCGAGCCGGCCAAGGTCAACCTCGGCGCGGCCAACCGCATCTCCGTCGTCCAGTCCGAGGGCCGCCGCTCCGCGAAGGAGGAGGTCATCGCCGAGCTCATCTCCCAGGCGCGCTCGGGCGGTCACTTCACCGCCTCCGACCGGACCGAAGAGGGCCTGATGGTGAAGGTGGCCGGCCGCAACGCCGAGATCGTCGGCGCCACCGAGGCCGCGGCCGCGGACGAGGTGCTCCTCCGCGTGGACGTGCTCGAGTACACCACCCAGAAGGACACCAAGACCGTCACCAAGACCGACCGCCAGGGCCGCAAGTACGACGAGAAGGTCGACGTGCTCAAGGGCAAGGTGCTGCTGGCGGTGACCGCGGTGACCTCCACCGGCCGCGCGGTGCTCGCGGAGACCGAATACGAGGCCGACGTCGAGGGCAAGGACGAGACCGCGGCCAAGGCCGGCGCGGTGAAGCAGGCGGTGGCGATGCTGCTCGCGGACATCACCCCGAAGCCGGTGACCCGCGCGGTGAAGCTCGACGAGGACGACAAGAACCAGAAGGCCATCATCAAGGTCGCGCGCGACGGGAACATCGCCCAGGCGATCCTCGAGACCCGCCAGTACCTCGAGCAGAACCCCAACAACCCGGCGGCGCACTACAACCTCGCCGTCTACCTCGACGCCTCGGGCGCCTACGAGGAGGCGCTGCAGCACTACAACCACGCGCTCGCCGGCTCGACGAAGAAGTTCTACGCCGACGCCAAGGCGGCCTGCGCCAAGCGGCTCGCCGACCAGCAGGCGCTGGCGGAGTAGTCCTTCCCCTGAAGCTTCGTGGTCGAACGCGGCCCTCTCCCTTCACCGGGAGGGGGCTTCGTCGTTTCCGGGGCGCTCAGTCCAGCCGCACCGAGGCGGTCTCGCCCTTCACCCTCACCTCGCGCTCCATCTTCTCCGGAGGCTGGCCGCGGCGGCGGACGGTGATCTCCGCGCGGTACAGCCCGTCCGACACGCGGATGTCGGTGACGATCTCCGGAGGGACCTTGCGGCCCTCTTCGAAGAAGAGCTCGTCGCCGCGGACGAGCCGCCCGTCGTCGTCGCGCAGGACGATCTTCACCCGCTCGATGCCGGAGCGGTCGGACGGGAGGAGGTAGTAGAGCTGCCGCTCCTGCGCGCCGCTCTGCCACAGCCACAGGCCGATGGCGGCGACCGCGATCAGGGGCAGGCGGCGCAGCGCGGGGTGGCGCAGGACGCTGCGGCGGGGACCTTCGGCGCTGGGCTCCACGGGTGCTACTCCCGCTTCTTCCGGGGCGGCTTCTTCGTGCCGATGTCCGTCACCACGAGCTGCGGGGAGGGCTCTTCGCCCTCCTTCGACGCGGGCTTGAGCCGGACCTCGGCGCGGATCTCCACCGTCATCCCCGCGAGCAGCTTGAGGAACTCCTCGCGAAGCTTCTCCGACTGGAGGAAGCGCCGGACCTCTTCGGAGACCACCCGGCCGATGTCGTCCTTGGTCTTCTCCGCCTGCGAGAGGACCGTCCCCAGGACCTCCTTGGGCAGCTTGAGCTGGCCGGCGAGGCTGCGGATGCCCTCCTCGGTCATGAAGACCGCGCCCAGGCCCGCCACCGCCACGCGGCGCACGAACTCCGGAACGAAGCCGCGCGCGTCGCGGCCGCCGTCGTTGTCGGCGGGGGGCTCCTCGCCGAACAGCGGATCCAGCTCCTCCTCGTCGTCCCTGGGCGGCCTTGCCATGCGGAGCGGAGACTACGCCAGGACCGAGAGCTTCACCTGGCTCAGGTTCACCGTGGAGATGCGGCCGGCGATGTTCTGGGCCATCTCCATGAACGCCTTCGCCTCGGGGCTGTCCGGGTGGCCCGCCACGATGGGCACGCCCGCGTCACCGCCCTCGCGGACCTTCAGCTCCAGCGGGATCTCCCCGAGGAAGGGGACCCCGTAGGCCTCCGAGGCCTTGCGGCCGCCGCCGTGGTGGAAGATCGCCGTCTTGTGCTGGCAGTTGGGGCACACGAACTGGCTCATGTTCTCCACGATCCCGAGCACCGGGATGTGGACCTTGTCGAACATCTGCTTGGCCCGGACGACGTCCGCCAGCGCCACGTCCTGCGGCGTGGTCACCAGCACCGCGCCCGCCGCCCGCACGTTCTGCGAGAGCGTCAGCGCCACGTCGCCGGTGCCGGGGGGGAGGTCCAGCACGAGGTAGTCGAGCTCGCCCCAGTTCACGTCCCGGACGAGCTGCATCAGCGCGCCGTGGAGCATGGGCCCGCGCCAGATCAGCGCCTGATCCGGGTCCACGAGGAAGCCGATCGACATGACCTTGATCCCGTGCGCCTCCATCGGGTCCATGGTCTTGCCGTCCTTGCTGGTGGGCCGGCGCTTGATGCCGGTCATCACCGGGATGGAGGGACCGTAGAAGTCCGTGTCCAGCAGGCCCACCTTCGCGCCGCAGCGCTGCAGCGCCACCGCGAGGTTCAGCGCCACCGTGCTCTTGCCCACCCCGCCCTTGCCCGCGCCCACCAGGACCACGTTCTTCACGCCGGGGATGAGCTGCTCCTTCGACATCCCCGCCGGCGCCTCGCGGACCCGCGCGCCCATCTCGATCGCGAAGTCGGTGATGCCCGCCTTGCGCAGCGCGTCCTCGGTGTCCGCCTGGATCTTCCCCTTGAGGGGACAGGCCGGCGTGGTCAGCTCGATCTTGAAGCGGACCTTCCCACCGTCGGTGCGGATGTCCTTGATCATCCCCGCCTTCACGAGGGGGATGTGGAGCTCGGGATCCATGACGTTCGCCAGCGCGGCGAGGACGTCCTGTTCGGTGTGGTTCATGTTCGCGCCACCATGGGTAACGCCGCGCCACCTGTCAACGCACGTCCGAAGCGTGGCTCATGCCCGCCCGCGCGCCTGCTTCTTCACTGCGCAAAAGCTGCGCGCGCAGGGTCACTCCAGCGCCGAGACCCGCCAGCCTTCTGCTTCGCGGACCAGCCGCACCGCCCGGCCTTCGCCCAGGGGCAGCCAGGCCTCGTCGCCCTCCACCACGACGCGCGTGCTGCCTGCCTGCAGAGCGGCCCGGGCGCGGTCGAGGCGCTCCTTCGCCAGAGGCGCGCGGGCGAAGTCCTCTGCGAGGCGCTCGGGCGTGTAGCGGGCCCGCAGGGGCGCCGAAAGGAGCGACCAGGCGCGGGTGAAGTCGCCGTCCGCCGAGGCCTCGAGGAACGCTCCGAGCGACTGGACGGCGTCCGGCGGCGGCGGCGTCTCGCGGATGCGCCATTGTCCCTGCCCATCGCGCTCCATCCGCACCTCGCCGGCACGCAGTTGTTGCTCTGCGTTCGGATGGAATGCCCGCTCGAGCTGCTCGGCCCGGACCACGCGCGCTTCGTCGTCCGCATAGCGCGCGCGGAAGGCATCGGCGTCCAATCCCTCCGCGTGCCGGTGCGCGTCGTCCAGCCGTCCTTCGCGCAGCGCGGCCGCGTACTCACGCGCGGTCCGTTCGGGCGAGGGTGGCTTCGCCGCAAACGGGTGACAGCCGGCGGCGAAGGCGAGGACCAGCAGGAGGAGCGTGCGGGAGAGGCCCAACAGCCCGTCGTCGAGCGCGAGCAGGTGCACGCCCTGCAGCCGTCGCAGAAGCCCCAACAGCCCCGAGCGCGGCGGACGCGTGCCGAAGAGCGCAACGTCGAGATCCTCGTCGGGGCGGGGGACCTTTGACTTCCCTTCGCCGCGTGCGGACGCCAGCTCCAGCGCGCGGCGAAGCGCGTCTTCGAAAGAGCCCACGTGATCGATGAGGCCCTCCTGCATGGCGCGTTCGGAGGAGAAGACCCGGCCCTCGCCGCGCGGGTGGATCTCCTCCTTCGGGCGGCCGCGCGCGGAGGCGACGATCTCGAGGAAGGACTGGTAGGTCTCCTCGATCTCCCGCTCCATCGATCGGCGCTCGTCGTCGGTGAAGCCGCGCGAGGGGGAGGTGAAGCCCGCGTTTCGCCCGCGGGTGATGAGCTCGCGGTGCACGCCGAGGCGCGCGAAGAGGCCCGAGAGCTCGAACTTGCCCGCGAACACGCCGATGGAGCCGACCAGCGCGCCCGGCCCGCCCCACACCTCCTGCGCGCCGCACAGGGCCATGTAGCCGCCCGATGCGGCCACCCGATCGAAGTACGCGACGACCGGCTTCTTCTCCGAGAGCCGCTTCACCGCGTCGAGGATCATCTCGGAGGCGGGCGCCGAGCCGCCCGGGCTGTTCACGTAGAGCACCACCGCCGGCACCCGCGGATCCTTCCCCGCCGCCTGCAGCGCGGAGATCACCGAGACCGAACCTGCGACCACGGGTCCCGCTGGTGCGGTGCCGCCCTTGCCCTCGGCGATCATCCCGTTGATCGAGACCACGCCCACCGCCGGCCTGCGACGGATGCGACGCCACGCGATCTGCGGCCACACCCGGCTTGCGGCCCAGGCGCCGAAGGTCCCCACCTTCGCCTCGGGCTTCCCCTCCCGCTGCGGATCGTCCGGACGTGCGAGCAGCCACGGCAGCTCCGCCTCGCTCCCGAGCACGTCCACCAACCCCGCCGAGAGCGCGCGCCGGGCGCTGTAGGGCCCTTCGTCGATCCGGGCGCGGACCTCATCCGGGGACAGCTTCCGGCCGATGCTGACCGCGCGGACCAGGGCCTCGTAGCGCTCGTCGAGCAGTCCTTCGACCGTGCGCCGTTGGATCTCCGAGATGTCCTGACGGGTGAAGAGCTCGGGCGCGGTCTTGTAGTCGCCGCGGCGGAGGAAGTGGGCCTTCACCCCGAACTGATCGAGCGCCCCGCCGATGGCCGAGAGCTCGGCGCTGAAGCCCACCAGGTCCACCCTGCCTGCGGCGGGGAGGATGATCCGGTCGGTGCGGCAGAGCAGCTCGTACTCGGCGTTGGAGACGGTGACACCGCAGCCCACCACCTCCTTGCCGGCCGCGCGCAGGGAATCGAAGAGGCGAAGGAGCGCCTCGCGGGCGGCGGGCGAGACCGTGAGGCCGTCCACCTCGAACACCACCCCGCGCAGCTTCGGGTCGCCCGCGAGCCGTCGGAGCTGGCGGCGGAGGGACTCGATGGAGAGGACCGCGGCGGGATCCGGCCTGCGCCAGAACCGCGAGAGATCCCGCGAGGGGGCGCGGCGGAAGGGCAGCTCGCCGGAGAGCCGGAAGCGCACCCACTGCGGCCCCTTGCCTGCCCCCAACGCCCGAAGCGGGAGAAAGAGCAGCGCCCACAGCAGCTTGAAGAGGTTCACCACCGGCGCGAGCAGAAGCCGCATCCGGCACGGGCTACTCCGTGCCACCCAACGAGGCAAGTGCTAGCATCCCGCGCCATGCGCCGCCTGTCCCTCGCCCTCCTCTTCGCCCTCCCGCTGGCCACCGGCACCGCTGCACTGGCGCAGCAGCGAAAGCCCCAGGACTTCGTGGCCCCGAGGCAGATGTCCGAGGAGGAGCTCGCCGTGTCCAAGGCGCGGATGAAGGTGGACGAGTACGGCCGGCATCAGATCCCGAAGGAGGATCCCATCCCCTGGCGCGCGATGGCGCTGCTCGGCGTGGTGGCGCTCCTCACGCTGCCGTTCGGGATCAAGGTCTACCGGAACACCAGCAAGGAGCTGGTGGCGAGCAACTCGTTCGGGCTCAACCGCGGCGAAGACGACGTTTAAGGGCTGGGCGCGACGGTCACTTCCCCACCCGGCTCGACCTCGATGCGCACCGGCAGGAAGCGCTGAAGCACCTGCGCGTTGGTGGTGAGGTGGTCGGTCACCCGCGAGGTCGAAAAGCGCGTGGTCCCCTTGGCGCCCCCAAGCGTTCCCGCAGCCAGCAGCGCCGCCGGCAGCAGGATCTGATCGGCGAGGTGCTCGTCGATCGCGCCCGATGAGGCCATGAAGTCGAGGAGCTGCGCTGCCGCGTCCTTTCCCACGTCCTCCGCCCGCCGCCCGCGCTCGCCGATGGCGGAGAACCCCGCGCAGGTGTGCTCGAACTGCGCGCGCACGAAGACGGTGGAGCCGCGGGAACGGGTGGAGACCAGCGGAAGCTTCTCCGCCTCGCAGTAGATGCCGCCCTCGCGCAGGGAGGAGCTGGCGGCCTTCGCCTGGCGCTCGGCGATGTGGAACGGGAGGCCGGCCACGAACGAGGTGACGTGGACCTCGCGCAGGTTCCCCCGCGACGGCAGGGACACGCTGGACGGCGCATCGCCCAGAGGGTGCACCCGCGCGAAGAGCTCGCCGCCGCCCTCCGGATAGAAGCCCGCCGCGCGCAGCTCCAGCTCCACCTTCAGGCCGAAGGCCGCCATCACCGGCGCCCATATGAAGGTGAGGTAGTGGTGCGTGGGGCTGTGCGGCAGGTGCGTGCCGCCGCGCAGGATCAGGGTGCCGCCGCCCGCCAGCGCGAGCGGAAAGAAGAGGCACTGCAGGAGCAGCGGCGTGGAGCCCGCGGTGCCCACCTCCAGCAGGTAGTCGCCCGCGCGAGGGGTGCCGGGCTGGAAGGAGAGCTCGCGGGAGCCGACCTGCGCGCCCGATCCCGCGCCGCCTCCCAGAAGCTCCGCGCCGCGCACGCAGGAGAGGTGCTGCGCCCGGAGCCCCGGCGGGGTGCGGTTCTTGCGGATGTCGAAGATGCGGAAGGGGCGGCCGGTGATCAGCGACAGGGACAGCGCGGTGCGCAGGATCTGCCCGCCACCCTCCCCTGCGCCGCCGTCGAGCACCACCGGCTCTGTCGTCCCGTCCTCCATCAGCCGCGGCGGACGGTAGCAGACGCGCGCATGGCCGGAAGGGCCGTGTTGGGGCTATGTCCGCGCCCGCGTGGCGCTCGTCATCTTCCTCTTCACCTATCTCTTCATCGCCGGAGCCCGGCTGCCGTTCTCGAAGCTCGACCGTCCCGGCGGCGCGCTCGCGGGCGCGGTGCTGATGGTGGTGCTCGGCATCGTCACCCCGGACGAGGTCTTCTCCGAGGCGATCGACTTCGACACGGTGGTGCTGCTGCTGGGGATGATGATCCTCGCCTCCTACCTCACCCACGCGGCCTTCTTCCGGACCGCCGGCTGGTGGGCGGTGAGGCTGGCGCGCACGCCGGGCGGGCTGCTCTTCGCGGTGTGCGCGGTGAGCGGCGTGCTCTCCGCCTTCCTCGTCAACGACACCATCTGCCTCATGCTCACGCCGCTGGTGCTCGCCACCGCCGACGACGCCGAGGTGCCGCCCGCGCCCTACCTGCTCGCGCTGTGCATGGCGTCCAACGCGGGCTCGGCGGCGACCTTCACCGGCAACCCGCAGAACATGCTGATCGGCATCTCGTCGGGCATCCCCTACGCCGAGTTCGCCGCCTGGATGGCGCTGCCCGCGCTGGTGGCCACGCTCTGCGTCTACGCCGTCATCCGCTTCATGTTCCGCGCGGAGCTCCGGCCGCGCACCTTCGCGCCGAGGCCTCCTCCGCCGCCGGTGAACCGCAAGCTGCTCGCGCTCACCCTCCTCTCGCTGGGGGGCGTGATCGCCGCGTTCTTCGCCGGACTCCCCATGGGCTGGAGCGCGATCGCCGGCGCCGCGTTCGTGATGGCGCTCTCCACCCTCGAGCCGCGCGAGGCCCTTGAGAAGGTGGACTTCATCCTCCTGCTCTTCTTCGCCAGCCTCTTCGTCGTCGTCCACGGCGTGCACGAGGAGGGCTGGGCGGAGGCGATGCGCACGCTCATCGAGCCGGCGATGGCGGGCGGCGCGCTCCGGGAGTCCTTCGGGTTCGCCTCGCTCACGCTCGTCGCGTCGAACCTCTTCAGCAACGTGCCGTGGGTGATGCTGGCGAGGCACTGGGTGCCACAAATGTCCCAGCCGGAGCTGGGCTGGCAGGTGCTCGCGCTCTCGTCCACCCTGGCCGGCAACCTCACCCTCATCGGCAGCGTGGCCAACCTCATCGTCTTCGAGCTCGCCCGGGACAAGGTGAAGATGTCCTTCTGGCGCTACCTGAAGGTGGGCGTGCCGGTGACGTTGCTCAGCCTGGTGGCGGGGCTGGGCGTGCTGCTGCTCGAGCACGTGCTGGTCGGCCCGAATGCAGCCGGCGGGAGCTACTGAGCGGAGAGATCCTGCGCCACCTGCGCGGCCACGCCCTCGAGGAGCCGGTTGAGCTGGTTCCGGAAGAGGTCCGGGCTCTGCGCCACCAGGCGCGCGTCCAGCGGCGACAGCCCCGAGGCGAGCGCGTCCGCGCGGAAGTTGCGGCGGTAGAGCGTGCGCCCGGACAGCGTCTTCATGCGGGCGTAACCCTCCAGAACCACTCCGCTCCTCGCCGAGGCCCCGCGCAGCCCGTAGGACTCGACGATCAGCTCCACCACCGCGTCAGCGCCCGCCTCGCGCAGGGGGGCGTAGTCGGGCAGGCGGCGCGAGGCCTCCTCCACGAGGAAGGACTGCAAGAGCCCGGCGACCTGGGCCGGCGGCACCGCGTTCGTCCACGGCGGCGCGGGCGGCAGGCGGGCGGTGGTGAAGGCGCGCAGGCGTTCGGCGACCTCGAAGCGGCCCACCCGGGCGCGGAGGACCTCCGTCAGTTGCTGCGTGGCGGCGCGGTCCAGGCCCGAGACCCGCACCTCCGCTTCTGCGAGCACGCGCGAAACGAAGGCCGGCGTCTGCACCTCCTGCAGCCTGTCGGCCGAGAGCGGGCGGTGGGCGCAGCCGGGCAGGAGCACGCCCAGGGAGAGGGTGAGCAGGCACAGCGGGGTCAGCGCCACGAACGCGGTACGGGGCTTGGCCATTCGCCGCTTCATAGCAGCGCCAGGCGGGCGCGGGATGCCTTTACCCGAAGGCGGACGGTGGGTTAGGTAGCGCCTGCACCGTCGCTCTGAAGGGACCATGAACATGAATCCGATCGCCGCACCTTCCGCGCTGCGCAGAAGCGCGCTCTCCCTTTTCGCCGCCGTGTTCGTGCTCGCCGGCTGCAAGAAGGAGGAGAAGCCCGCCCCTGTCGCCGAGGCGCCGAAGCAGGCGACGCCGGTCGCCCAGACGCAGCAGCGGGCCCCGCAGCCGCGGCCGCACGCAGACTGCGCCGGGCCCATCGACCTCGCGCCGCCGCAGGAGCTGAAGTTCGGAGAGCGCACCGCCACCCGCACCGGCTACAAGATGACCTTCGCGGAGAAGGACGCGGACGGCACCCTGACCCTGGGCGTGCTCGGGCCGATCAACGAAGAGACCCCTGCGAACCTGCAGGCGCTCGGGCGCTACGTGAAGTTCTTCCAGGACGAGAAGGTGGACGGGATCGTCGTCAACGGCGACCTCGGCGAGGGCGAGGAGGGCATCTCCAAGGTGCTCGGCGCGCTGGCGCAGTCCGGGCTCCCCACCTTCGTGATGATCGGCAACCGCGAGGGCCGTGCGGACTACGCGGCGGCGGTGCTCGCGGCGCAGAAGGAGCACCCGAACCTCGTGAACCTCAACCAGGTGCGCGCGGTGGAGTTCCCCGAGGCGACGCTGGTCTCGCTGCCCGGCTACCACAACGCCGAGTACATGCACTCGAAGGACGGGTGCATCTACCTGGCGAGCACGGTGGAGGAGACCCTGCGCCTGGCGAAGGAGGCGAAGAGCCCGGTGGTGCTGGTGAGCCACGGCCCGCCGCGCGGCGAGGGCAACCAGGCGCTGGACTACGCGACCTCGGGCGGCAACATCGGTGATCCGCAGATCAACAAGATCATCGGCGAGGCCAAGGTGCCGTTCGGCCTCTTCTCCAACGTGAAGGAGGCGGGCGCCCGCGCGGTGGACTCGGCGGAGGGCAAGACGCTGGTGGCGGAGGGCACGCCGGCGAAGCAGCTCTACCTGAACCCCGGCCCGGCGGACACGGTGGGCTGGAAGATGAACGACGAGACCCAGTCGGTGGGGATGGCCGCCGTGTTCCGCATCAAGGACGGCGAGGCCACCTGGAAGCTCTTCCGCAGCTCGCCCCAGATGGTGCGCGGCACGCCGTAGTGAGCCTCCCCCCGCAGCGCAAGCGCCGGCTCGGCGAGCTCCTCCAGGAGGCCGGCCTCATCGACGAGGTCCAGCTCGCCGCTGCGCTGGCGGAACAGCGCAAGTGGGGCGGCAAGTTGGGCCGGACCCTGGTGGAGATGGGGTTCGTCACCGAGGAGGCCATGGCCCAGGCCCTCTCGGCGCAGCTCGGGCTGCCCCGGGTGGACCTGGACACCTTCGCGCTCCCCGCGGACGCGCTGGAGTTCCTCCGGGTGGACATCGCCGAGCGCTACGGCGTGTTCCCGCTGGGCGGTGACCGCAAGCAGAAGACGGTCACCCTCGCCACCGCGGATCCGACCAACGTGGAGCAGCTCCAGGAGCTGTCGTTCTACACGGGGATGCGCGTGGTGCTGGCGGTCTCCTCTCCTTCCGCGATCGACCGGGCCATCCGCCGGCACTACTACGGCGAGTCCACCGTCTCCTCGCAGGTGACCACGCCGCGGCAGCTCGGGGTGACCGAGCCCGAGTACGACCTCTCGGCCCAGGCGGGACGCGCCAAGCCGGTCAGCGCCTCCCTGGACGCGGCGGGCCTGGCGGCGCAGCTCGAGGCCACCCAGCGCCGTCTGGCGGAGCTGGAGCGCATCGTGGCGGGCCAGGGCCGGGCCCTCCGCGGGATGCTGGAGCTGCTGCTCGAGGCCGGCGTCATCGACCGGGACCTCTACCTCGCCCGCGTTCGCCGCGAGGACGGGTAGCCCGCTCTAGACCAGCAGCAGCCCCTCGCCCGTGTGCCGGACGGTGCCGCCGAGCAGCGCGTCGGTCTGGCGCTCTCTGTCGTCGGTCAGCTCGGAGACGAGTACGAGGATCTGAGGGTGGGTGAGCACCAGC
>CAZCWA010000065.1:0-7140 GCA_964502265.1 uncultured Myxococcaceae bacterium
GGAACTCGGAGCGCTGGAAGCCCTCGGGGAGCTTCTGGCGGATGGTCTGCTCGATCACCCGGGGGCCCGCGAAGCCGATCAGCGCCTTGGGCTCGGCGATGACCACGTCCCCCAGCCAGGAGAAGGACGCCGCCACGCCGCCGGTGGTCGGGTGCAGGAGCACCGAGATGTACGGCTTTCTGACCTCGCGGAAGCGCGCGATGGCAGCGGAGGTCTTCGCCATCTGCATCAGCGAGAAGATGCCCTCCTGCATGCGGGCGCCGCCGGACGCGGAGAAGACGATGGCCGGGCACCGCAGCTCCGCCGCGCGCTCGAAGACGCGGGTGACCTTCTCGCCCACCACCGAGCCCATCGATCCGCCCATGAACTCGAACACGAAGGCGCCGATGGAGACGACCTGGCCCTCGATCTTCCCCAGCCCGCCGACGAAGGCATCAGGCTCCGAGAGCGCCTTGCGCGTGGTGCGGAGCCGGTCCTTGTACTTCTTCGAGTCCGTGAACCCGAGCGGGTCCTGCGGCTCCAGCCCGCGGTCGAACTCCTCGAAGGTCCCCTCGTCGAGCAGCGCATCGAGCCGCGCGCGCGCCGGCCACGGCATGTGGTGCGCGCAGTGCGGACAGACGTTGAGGTTCTTCTCTATCTCGGCGCGATAGATGATCTCGTCGCACGACTCGCACTTGGCCCACAGGCCCTGCATGCGGCTCGGCCCGGATTCCTCCTGGGGCTCGGTGCGCGCGATCTTCGGTTCCTGCTTGCGGTTGAACCACGCCATGCGCGCCGCGTAGTTCTCAACCGGGCGCACGTCAACGGGCGAAACCTCGGCGCGGTGCGTCAGGCGCCCTCCGGGCCCGCGCGATCCCGCTCGCCCTTCGAGAGCGCTGCGCTACCATCCACGGCTCGTGCCCAGCCCCACGCCCACCGCGTCACAGCCACCGGGCCGCTCCGCCTCCCCCTGGGCCGAGCTGCGCATCGGGGAGTGCAGCGCATTCCGGGCCGGCACCGTCGCCCTGCCCGAGCTGACCGCCTCCCGGGTTCGGTTCTCGCTCGGCGGATCCGCCGCGGACGCGCGCGTGCCGTGGGACGTGACCCCGGAGGCGGGCCGCATCTTCGCCTTCTCCGGCCTGCAGCTCCTCGCGCTGCTGGTGGCCCGCCACCGGGACGCGCTCACCCGCGCCGACCACGACCGGCTGATGATGGACGAGCGCTTCGCCAGCCTGCCGGATGCGACCGAGCACGTGGCCTGGGTGCAGACCGGCAACCCGGACGCGCGCGCGGCGGCGGCGGCATCGGCCCGGGCGCACCCCCTGCTGACCGCGGGCGTGATGACGGCCTGGCTGGGGCCCGGAGGCGCGGGGCGTTCGGTGGTCGCGCTGCTGATCGAGCTTCTGCGCACCGCCACCGCCGAGATGCCGCGCGACGGGCGGGAGGAGACCCCCACCCTGGTGGCGGCGATGGCGGCCACCCTGCTCGGCGAGTCGGTGGAGCTGGCCCGGCAGGTGCCGTTGAGCCCGCCTTCGGATCGCCTGCTGCTGGGGGCAGTCGCCTCCGGCATCTACCTCGCGGCGAGGACCGCGGTGGACCGGGTGGTGCGCGAGGCGCGGCTTCCGCCGGACGTGGTGACCCGCGTGGAGGCGGCCTTCAATCCGATCGTGCTCCTGGGCGGTCGGCTGGAGCTGCCCGCCTCCGGAGCGACGCTGTACGGATGCGACCTCTCCGCCGGGCTCCCATGGTTCGAGGAGGCGCTGGCGCGGATGGCGGAAGGCGCGACGGCGGACGTGATCCAACTCCGGATCGCCGAGGCGCTCGCCGCGGACCGGGACCTGCGCCGGCGCGCCGAGACCTCCATCGTCCACGCCCTGATGCGCGAGCGGTTCCTCACCGCCGCGGTCCTGGTGGACCAGGGCTTCCTTCCGGCCCCGTCCGGCCCGCCTCCCCCGGGCACCCAGCTCCCCAGGCTCCTGCGCGAGTACGCCACCCTGCCCTACCGGCTCTCGACCCTTCTCGACGACGAGCCCGAGCGCCGGCGGCTGTCGAAGGAGGTGCAGGAGAAGGCGGGCGCCGGGGGACGCGCGCTGTCAGAGGGCCTCTTGCCGCTGGCCGAGGCGCTGCGCCGCTACTCACCGAAGGAACCCCTGGCCGCCTTCGGGCTGACGCGGGACCACGCGCTTCTCGCCTACGCACGCGCGGCCGTGGCGGGGGTGTGCGACGTGTGGACGGAGCGGGCGCTGTCGCCGGCGTTCCGAGCGCTCGACCGGCGCACCGGCCTCGAGTCGGAGGGCGGCAACGACAACGAGTACGCGCGCGGCCGCCTCTACCGGCTCTCGGTGGAGCGCCAGCCGCTGTTGAAGGAAGAGGTCGCCGAACACGTGGGCCACCTCTTCGCGGACGTGAAGGACTTCACCCGCCGGACCGCCCTGGTGGGCCAGGCGGCGATGGGCGAATTGCTCCGCCGCGAGTTCTATCTGCCCGTCATCACCTCGGCGAAGGCACACCACACGAGCCACGGGCCGCTGGCGAGCGGCAACCTTCAGCTCAACAACCTGCTGGGCGACGCAGTCTCCCTCTCGGGGAGCATCACCGCGCTGCTGGCGCTGGCGCAGGATCTCCGGCGTCACCTCTCCGCCTACGAACGCCAGCTCGCGCGCGAGGTCTCGAAGGAGAGCGTCGAGCGGACGGTCGCGGAGCTGGAGGAGCGCTTCCTCCTGTGGCTGTCGCAGGATCCGTCCAGGGCGGAGGCGCTGCGCCTGCAGGCCGAACACGAGACCGCACTCGCGCGGGCCCGGGGCGAGGGGCTGGAGGCCGGCGTCTTCCTCTCCTGGGGGCCGGCGCCGCTGGTGTTGACGATCGCAGACGACGTCTTCGGTGCCTCCCGCGTGGCCATCGCGGACAAGATCAACGAGAGCGCCCGGGGAACGGCGCGCACCGCCGGTGCCCGCGTCCGGGCCGACGATTTGCTGAACGCGGAGCGCACCCGCCGCGGCGATGGCGCGTTGAAGCACCCCTGGGCGGTGTTCGTGGGCGCGCCCCTTCTGCCCGGCACCGCACCCGCCGACGACGCGGACGAGCCGGGCGACATCTACAACACCGGCATCGCGCTCTCCGAAGACGCCCTCCGCGGCTTCGAGCAGGAGGTGGGGAGGGACCGCGTCTTCCGGGGCGTGGACCTCTGGCCGCAGAACCTCCACGCGGAACTGCAGCGCCGCTTCTACTTCCCGCCCTCTCCCATCCGCCTCATCGTCGCCTACACGCCGGACGGCGGCGCGGTGAAGGAGATCTTCCGCTACGCCGGCCGGGTGCTGTTCCGTGGCTTCGAGGCCCAGGGCCCGATCCGGGTCTGGGAGCTGGTGAGCGAGACCAACGCGGGTGGCCTCATCGCGCTGCACCACGCGCGCGAGTGGTTCAGGGCGAACCCGCGCTGACCTGCGTCCGGCCTACTTCTTCACCAGCGCCTGGCCGAACTCCAGCCGCTTGCCCCCGACCTCGACGAAGGCGCGCACGAGGTTCGCGTCCTCGTTGCTGGCGGTGGTCTCGGTGACGATGCCGCCGACCGGCTGGCCGCCTTCCAACACGGTGCCCTTGGGGAAGTAGCCGGTGACGCCGTGCACCTTCTTGAACATGGACACTTCACCATCCGGGATGGACCAGCTCTTCTGCCCGCTGCTCCAGTTCCACGAGAAGTTCCGGATCGTCTCGTCGAAGTAGTTGCTGCCGCCCTGGCCGTGTTCCCACTCGGTCTGGTCGTTCCAGGTCGTCCGCTCGTTGCCGCACCGCACGTCCCCTGAAGACACCCGCGTGCTGCTTCCGTAGAGCGTCCCATACGCGGTCGAGGACGACAGCTCGTAGGTCCCATCGTGCCGCCACGTGCAGCCGTCGGTGGTGTTGCCGTCCACCCGCACCCGCTCCTCGATCCCGTCGTTCGAGCTCTTCACGCTGGCCCCCGTCACCCGGCCCCAACTCCCCTCCACGACCACCTCGACATCGTGGTCCTGCTCGATGAATTCGTCGCCATTCCGGGACGCGTGCCCGAAGAAGCGGACGAAGCGGAACGAGGTCTGGCCCTCCTTGGAGACGTAGATGAGCCGGTCTGCGGGCGAAGGGGAGTAGCCCCACTCGCCGCCGTTGACCTCCGGGGCGCGGAGGGTGCCGGACTCGAGCATCGTCGATGCGTTGGAGACGATGGCCGAGATGATCGCCAGGTCTGCGGCGTAGGCGGCGAGATAGGCAGGAAACGCTTCGGCCTCCGCGCGGAGGTCCAGGGCGAACTCCAGCACCTCGATGGCCTCGACGGCCGGCGGATCAGGCGGGCGCTCATCCCCGGGACCGCCCGGCCCGCCGGGGCCATCACCGGGACCGTTGTCTCCACCGGGATCCTTGCCCTCGCCGGGCTTCGGCGCGGGTTGCGTGTCCGTCTGTCCGCCGCCGATCCCCCAGTCGAACCCGCCACCGCTTCCGGGCGGTGTCGTTCCCCCGCCGGGCGAGCCGCCTCCCTTCCCCTCCTCTTCTCCACAGGCGAGGGCGAGGCACAGCGGCACGAGCAGGAACAAGCGCTTCAGGATGAGGGTCATGGGTCCTCCGGAACGGACGCGGGTTGGAATACGCGCCGCCCTCTTCAGGGACCATGCCCGCCCTGAACCACCGTGATTCCCTGCACTTACGCAGCGACAAATGTCCGCGCCGCGGGACCACCGTCCACGCCGGAAGACGCCGGGGCTACGACTCGACCTCCATGTCCAACGGCACCGGCTCTGCCTGCGGGTCCCCGCCCCGGGCAATGAACAGGAGCCCATCGCCGACCGTGTCCTTTGCCGACGAGGTGGTGCTGCTGCCGCCGTCCACGTTGACGACCGCCCCGCCGATCAGCGCGGACACCGCCCAATAGGGGCTCGCGGCGTTTGCGATCCGGTCCACCACGAACGGCCGGGACGAGGGGTCGGTGTCCTGGGCATCGGTCATCATCCCGGTCACCTGCGCGTGGTTCAGCGTGATCACCAGCGGGCCCTCCTGCTGGCCGGCCTCGTAGGCCGCCTTGCGGTCACCGGTCGTCGCGTACACCACGTTTGCGCGCTGGCCCCCGGAGAGGTCGGGGAAGGTCACGGTGGCCTGGAACCTGTCCACGTCCTCCTCACCATCCGCCCCGAAGTACTGCGTCACCTCCATGCTGTTGCCCTCGTAGGTGGAGGAGGTGGTCACGGTCTTGCTGCCGTCCGCGTGGGTCACCACGGTCACGGTGGCGTCGTTCGCCGCGACCTCGGTCTGCCCCGCGTACGGGCCCAGCGCGCCGTTGACGCTGAGCGCGTCCTCTCCCTGGTAGACCTCGATCTGCGCCGCGTTCCGGGTCCCGGGCGCGTTCTTCTCGGGCCAGGTGCCGTCGACGAGGAACTGCTCGTACGCCGCCTTCCCCTCGGGCGTGCCCAGGTCGAACTCCACCGTCTCCTGATACGAGGAGGTCCGGCTCCGGCTCACCCCGGCGCCCACCGACACGGGCCCCACGCCCAGGCCGACGTTGAAGGTGTTCTCCAGCACGTCCGTGGGTCCGCGCGTCACCCGGACGGTCTGCTCGTCGACGCGCTCGACCAGTACGGAGG
The DNA here is from genome assembly GCA_964502265.1 of uncultured Myxococcaceae bacterium. GTDB lineage: Bacteria > Myxococcota > Myxococcia > Myxococcales > Myxococcaceae > JAFAFL01. The sequence continues at coordinate 5,583 of CAZCWA010000065.1, forward strand.
TCTCGGTCCCCTCGGTGACGGACGCGGTGGTGCTGACCAGGTCCCGCCAGGCGGCCGAGAAGCGGGTCTTCTCGTAATCGCCACCGCGCATCAAGACCGAGCTGCCCACCGGCATCGTCTCCAGAGGTTCGTACGGATCCGGAGGGCTCTGCTCGCCAGCGGCCACGCGCGCGTAGTCCGCGTCCGGCATCCGCACCTGCCAGGTCACCTTCTCGGAGTACGTCTGGCCGGCGCCGAACTTGCCGGTCGGAACGCTCACGCCTGCGTCCACCGAGACCTCGACCGTGGTGGTGGTGGTGGCCGTGGTGTAGCCGTCCTCCTTGTGGACCGAGTCCTTCTCGATCGAGCTGCGCCCCACCTTGAAGGAGACGCCCCACCCGCCCCTGGACACACCCACGCTCACGTCACCGCCGCCCTCCTGTATCCCCACGGAGAGCGAGCCGCCCACCCCGTTGGAGCCCGTCTCGGTCACCGTGCCGCTCACCCTGCCCGAGTTCGAGACGCTCACCGAGCCGCTGGTGCCGCCACCGTCCTCGCCGGTATTCGAGCGCTTCACCGTCACCTGGCCCGCGCCAGTGCTGGCGGAGGTGGTGCGCGTGTCCGAACCTTCCTGCCGCGTGGTGGTGAGAGTGGTCTGACCTCCGGAGGAGGAGAGCCGGGACGTCGAGCCGCCGCTGTCGAAACCGTCCTTCGTCACCCCCACCTTCGTATGGCCGGTGGAGCGCGGCTTTTGCGGCGTCACCGCGGGAGCGGGCCGGGTTGCCCTGTTCATCCGAAGCCTCGACCCGAGCGTGTTCAGGATCTTCATGGCCGCCTCAGCTCAGCACGACCAGCGCGCCCTGGTAGGTGTGCTCGCGGAAGAAGTTCGTCATCGCCTGCGGGGTGAAGGTGAGCCGCTGCCCGCCCGCCGGGTCGACGATGATGTAGTTGCCGTTCGCGTCGCGGCCTTCGACCACGCAGAAGTGGCCGGACTCCTGGCTGCCGTCGCGTCCCGGGACGCCGGTGGCGAAGTAGTCGCCGTTGATGATCACCGGCTTGCCGCCCGCCAGCGCCGCATCCAGCTCGGCAAGGCCCGGGTCTTCGACCACATGCGCGGACAAGCCCAGGCTCCGCAGCATCGTCGCGACCTGCTCCGGCGAGGACCCCTTCTCGGTGGTCCCGCCCGCCCGGTACATCTGCATGATCAGCTCCGCGTCGCTCTTGTCGCCGCCCAGGCCCAGCGCCCTCGCGACCATGGCGGCGCTGGTGGGGCCGCAGTTGGAGGCGCCGTTCCAGTAGTTGGAGCTGTTCGCTCCCGCCGGCGCGTTCTGGTCCATCGCCGGGACCTGGCCCGCCTGGACCGGCGCAGAGGGTGCCGAAGGCGAAGCCGGCGGCTGCGCACCGGGTGCGGCTCCCGGCGTGCTCCCGACCTTCGACCGCAGGCCGGCGCGGGCTTCGGGGGTGCAGACCGAACCGTCACCGGGCAACCCCAGCTCCGCCAGCAGCCGCGCCATGGCGGCCTTCGTGCGCGGGCCGTAGAAGCCCGGGCCCGTCGCCACCTCCTCCTCGGTCATGTAGC
>CAZCWA010000065.1:7240-15588 GCA_964502265.1 uncultured Myxococcaceae bacterium
AGCTCCCGCTGCAGCTCCTCCACCCCGGGCTGCCACTGCACGCCCCCGTCCCAGTGCAGCGTGGGGACCCGGGCCACCGCTTCGGCGACCTGCGGGAGGGCGTTCTGCACCGCCGCCGGGACCGCGTTCTCGAGCGTGTTCCGGACCAACGCAGCGTGGAGCGCCCGCGCGGCCTCCGGCGTGAGCTGGAGCGGGGCCGGTTCGAGATTGCCCGCTGCGGAGCGGGCGGCACGCTCGAAGGCGTCCTGCGCGATGGCGGTCTTGACGCGATTGGCCCTCTCGGCCGCGTACGCCTTCAGCTCCCGCGCGGGGCCCGGCGCCGGATGCGACGGCCTCTGCGGTGTCCGGCGCTGGTCGATCACCTTCTTCAGGTCGTGACCGGGGAAGCAGGAGGTGGCCCTGGCAGCGGGGAACCGGGTCGTCATGACGGGGCGTCCTTTCAGCAGAGAGAAGACCTTCTGCTGCAAGGACGCCCCGGGCCCTTCAACTTCCAATGGAACCCATTCGAAGCGGTCAGAACCCCTTCGCGAGGTGTGCCGCGAGCGCCATCCGGGTGAGCGCCCCGTAGGAGCCGTCCGCCCCCGGGAGGTTGTGCGCGTCCTGGAACTGGCGGACCGCGTCACGGGTGACGGTCCCGAAGTAGCCGGTGGCCGGCACGCCGTAGCCGATCTGGGCCAGGCGCTGCTGGAGCGCGGTGACCTGGGTGCCGCTCAGCCCCACCCACAGGTCCTGCGAGGGCACCGGCGGCGGGTTCGCCTTGAGCGCGTTGCCCAGCGCGGTGGCGGTGAGCGTGCCGTAGTACCCGGTGGCGGGCACGCCGTGCGCGGCCTGGAACGCGGTCACCGCGCTGCGGGTGGCGGGCCCGAACGTGCCGGCGCCGGCCAGCGCGGTGCTCCCGTTGAGGTAGCCCAGGTACACCAGCGCGGTCTGCAGGCTGTACACCCGCGCGCCGGTGTCGCCCTGCTCCAGATCATGGCCCGGCCAGCACGCGGAGCCGGAGCAGACGATCGGATGGGCGGGCTTGGTCGGGTTGGGAGGCGGGGTGGAGCCGCCGCCATTGCTGGCGTTCACGCAGCTTTGCACGAGCCCCAGGTAGTAGTCCCAGTTCCACGCGCTGGTCCCGTAGCTGGGATCGAAGTGGTTGGAGACCCCGCCGTAGTTGTACCGGTTGGCCGTCCACTGGGCCCATGTCGCCGGCGCCGCGGAGGCCGAGAGCCGGTTCGGGTTGGGGATCTGGAAGTGGCCGATGATGGTCTGCGAGTTCACCGGCAGCCCGTGCTTCTTCGCGATCGCGCAGACGAGCTTCGCGGACGACTGGTACATGGCCTCGGTGAACCACGCGCTGAGGTTGCTGGTGTAGCCCTCGTGCTCGATGCCGATGGAATTGAGGCTGTAGTGGTTGTTCCCCGCGTGCCAGGCCGCGTTGGCCTCCCCCACCATCTGGGTGATCTCGCCGTTGGAGGACTTGATCACGTAGTGCGTGGACGATTGGTAGGGGTTGGCCTGCGAGAACCACTGCAAGGTCCCGTAGTAGCTGCCCTCGGTCATGTGGATCACGACGTAGCGGACCCGCCCGCCGTTGCGGCCAGCGATGTAGTTGTTCGGGTGCGCGGCCTGCCAGTTCATGGGCGGGTACTGGCCCGGCGCGGTCAACGCCTGATCCACCGCCCCCAGCGCGTCGCTCGGCAGCACCGGCAGGTCCATCCTGGGCGCCAGGCGCAGCGTCTCGCCATCCTCGAACGTGAACGAAAGTCCGTCGCCGAGCGTCGCGGCGAGGTCCGCCTCGAAGCCCTGCCGCAGGTGCGCGTCCTCGAGCCCCGCCATCGTCGAAGCGGCCGCGAGCCACCCGGACCAGGCCACCTCCGCGTCGCCCACCGCGTCCCGCAGGAGCGCCGCCGCCGCCTCCGCATTGAGAACCGGATCCTGCTCGATGCGCTCCACAGGCTGCGAGAGCAGGACGGCCGCCCGCGCCACCTGCGCCTTGGTCAGGTGCATCCACCCGTGACGCGGCTCGAAGACGTGGCCGCCCTCTTGCGCCGGCTCCACGTGCTCCGGAGGCGCCTGCAGGCGTCCGAGCTGCCAGCCATACGCGGCCAACAGCCCATTGGGCACATCGTACGCGCGCTCGGCGGCCTCGAGCGTCTGCGCGCGGACGCCGGGACGGTGCTCCCCGGCCTCGCTCCCGTGTGCGCTCGCGACCTCTCCCTCACCACAACCGGCCCACGACAGCGCGCTCAACGTCGCCATCGCCGCGGCCAGCCACTGCTTGTTGCCGTTCTGCATCGTCATTGTCGAACCTCCCTGGGGTGGACAGGAGGACGACAAGCCCAGACGCCGAACTTCCAAGACTGACCGCCTCAGGGATCGGCGCAGCCGTAGAACGTGTGGGACATGCCCGGCGGACCTGGAAGTCCCGGTCCCTCGCCGCCACGGCCCGGCTCGTTGCCGTGGATGGTGAAGCCGGATCGCGGAGAACGGAGTTGTCCGTCGTTGGCGCACCAGACGCCGACGGACCAGCCGCCCGCCCCGCCCCCGCCGTGCCCACCGCGTCCGCCGTTTCCACCTCTGCCGCCCCTGCCGCCCGGGCTCGCGAGGGCCGATTCGCCACCAGGTCCACCGAGGCCCCCTGCGCCGCCCACACCGCCGCTTCCGCCGGCTGCGCCCGGTGCACCGTGGCCGCCGCGCCCGAGCACGATCTCCACGTCCCGCGCCACCAGGACCCCGTTCACCACCGCCACCCCCACCGAATGCCCGCCCGACTTGCCGCCCTCCCCGCCGATGCCACCACAGCCACCGGCGCCTCCGCCGCCGCCGCCGCCGCCGTTCACCCCCTGCCCCGGGCAGGCCCCTCCGCCACCACCTCCTCCGCCTCCCGCGCCGGCCTCTCCCCTCGCCCCGTTGTGGGCGTCCTCGTACCTCAACTCCCCCGACCTCCACCCTCCGGGACCCGGCATGGGCGCGCCATCCACTCCGGCCGCGCCCGGCGCCCCATCCTCGCCCCTTCCGCCCGGACAGTTGCCGCACCCGCCGGAGCACGCGTCCGCGGCGCCCTTCCCGCCCGCGCCGCCACCTGGAGCGGTCTGTCCGCCCAACGCAGACCCTGCGAAGGACAACCGGCCCTGCCCGCCCGCGCCGCCGGGGACGCCACAGGAAGAGCTCCCCGCCGAGCCACCCGAGGGCGTCTTCCCATCGCTCCCCCGTTCTCCCGCCTGCGCCTGTGGAGCCAGCGGGGGCGCGGGCACGTCGAGGCCATCGGAGACCTCGAGACGCACGTCCCACATCTCCAGATTGCCCAGAACGATCAGCCCCACCGACGAGCGCGCCGGAACGCCAGGGGGCGTGTCCGCCGCGATGACCAGCCCCGAGAGCGTGCGCGGCTGCGTCCCGCCCTGGGACATGCCCACGTTGCCTCGCTCGATGCGGGGTCTCGGCACGTCCGGGCCCCGGCGCCAGCCGGCGTCCTGCGCGTAGCGGCCATGGATGCCCACCGTCTGGTCCACGGTGAGGCTGCCGGTCTTCACCAGCGTGCCTTCACCGACGAGGATCTGCCGCACCTCGCTCGTGTCACGCGCGATGGCGAGCGCCCGCGCGAGGGTCCGCACCGGGGTCTGCATGCTGCGCCCGTCGTGGCTGTCCGAGCCGCCCCGGGGATCCACGAACACCGCCGCCGCCGCATCCCCGTCGATGCCGTCGCAGTTCCGGTCGTAGAAGTGTTCGTCCGGGAGGTCCTCGGCGTCCGGGCGGCAGCCACCGCACTTGCCCTCGTCGAGCCGGCCGCAGTCTTCGCAGTCGCCGCAGACCATCGGCACGCCGCAGCGGTCGATCACCCCGCACTCCCACCCCAGCGACTCGCAGGTGGGCGCCTCGCAGCCGTTCACGGTCACGTCCGCGCAGTACCCATCCGGCGCACACGAAAAGCCGCTCAGGCACGGGCACGGAAACCGCGCCGACGGGTCGGGCCGGACGATGTCGCACCCAGCCAAAGCGGCGACCAGAAGCAGCCCCAACGAAGCGCGACCCCGTCCCGTCATTCGCCTTGCAGCTCCCCCGCGGGCAGCAGCAGCCCGGTGGTCGCCAGCGCCGCCGACAGGGCCGCGGCCACCAGCGCTCCGGTGAAGCGGGCATTGGCGGACCGGGCCAGCGCGCCCGCACGCTGCTGGTCGAGCGTGGACCGGCGGATCCCGTTGAGGTCCTCCACGTAGCCGGCCTCGAGCTGTGCCCTCGCCGCCCACCCCAGCGCGCCGAGGACGCCCGCCGCGACCGCGGAGGTCGCCGCGCCGCCCAGCGCCGCCCGGCGCACGGCGGCGTAACGCTCCGGGGACACGAGAGGGGGCCCCTCGACAGGAGCCGCAGGTCGGAGATCCGCGGCCTCGGGAGGCGCCCATGGAAGGACGTCCGGCAACGCGGCGCGGAGCGTGCGCGCGAAGCGGACCAGCTCCGAATCCAGCGCCAGGTGATAGCGCTCGCCATCCACGATGAACGCGTGCACGGCCAGCGCCTCGCCGTCCTGCACCCGCACCGCGTTCAGGTGCACGCCGAGCTGGCCGGCCACCCACGCGAGCTCCACCTTGATCAACAGGTTCCCCGCGCGCTCGCCGGCCGCCTCCCGCAGACAATCCGTGTCCGCGCGGCAGCCTTCGCGCACCGCGGGAGAAAGCAGCTCCGAGTCACCCACGCCCGCGTCCGAGAGCGCCGTGCGCAGACGGAGCAGGAGCGCATCCGCCTCCGCCGCCTTCACATCCACGCTTCGGGAGACCGTCACCTGCACGGGCGCCGCCGCCAGCGCGGTGAGCAGGACGAGGGAAACCATGACACCTCAACGACCGGCGGAGAGGAACTTCTCCTCCACACCTTGGATCGTCCTTTCCGCCTGGCGCAACTGTCCGCGACTGGTGGCGCGGCGCGTCTCCGCCTCCGCCTTGTCGAGGAACATCGTCGAGAGCGGATCCTTCTGCGTCAGCTTCGCTCGCACCGCAGCGGATCTCTGCAGCAGGCGCTGACGCTCCTCGTCCAGGGTCGGCACGCGCGGTCTCGGCTTGTGGGGCGCAGGCGCCTCCGACGGGACGACCTGTTCTTCACGTGCGTCGAGCGCGTCGGGCTCCGGTGCGGTGGTCACAGCCTCCACCGGGGAGCGGATCGGAACAGGCATGGGCGCTGCGATGGGCGGTGGGGCGGCTACGGGCGCTGTGGCTTCGACGGGCACGGCCTCCTCCACAGGACCGAAGAGGAGCGCTGCGGCCACCGCCGCGACGGCCACCATTCCCACCGCCGCAGGCACCCGCAACCTTGCCCGCGGGCTCCGACCGGACTGACTGCGCTCCTCCGCGTGCAGCCCCTGGTCTTGAAGGATGACCGCCGGCATCTCCTCCTGGGTCGGGGTGGCGCGCCGGATCTCGGCGAGCACCTGACTGACCTCTTCCACCGAGGCCGGGCGTTCCGCGGGAGTCTTCGCCAGCATCCGGAGCAGCAGCGCCTCCAGCGCCGAGGGCAGGTCTGGCCGATCCTGACGCAGCGGACGTGGCGCCATGCGCACGTGCGCCTCCATCAGGGCCGCAGGATCCCCTTCCGGAAACGGCCGGGTCCCCGCCAGCCGGTACGCGACCACCGCCAGGCTGTAGAGGTCCGTCCGCGCGTCCACCGGATCACCGGCCACCTGCTCCGGCGCCATGTACGCGGGCGTGCCCACCACCATCCCCGCGCGGGTGAGGCCCTTGCCGTGGACGGTCCGCTTGGCGAGCCCGAAGTCGAGCAGCTTCAACGACGTGTGGCCGTCGTCATGACGGACGCGGAAGAAGTTCGAAGGCTTGAGATCCCGGTGGATGACGCCCGCCCGGTGCGCCGCGCCCAGGGGTGCCAGCGCCTGATCCAGCAGCTCGAGGATGTCCTCCAAGGAGAGCTTCGGCTGCCCCTTCAGCCAGAGGTCCAGAGGCTCGCCCTGGAGGTACTCCATCACCACGTAGTGGCGACCGCCGGCGATCTGCCCGAAGCCGAAGATGTCCACGATGCCCCGGTGCCCGATGGCGTTCACCGCGCGCGCCTCGAGCAGCATCCGCTGCATGTATTGAGCGTCCCGGTTGGCCTCTTCGCGGATGACCTTGATCGCCACCGGTTTGCCGATGAGCGGCTGGACCGCGCGGTACACCACGCCCATCCCGCCCGCGCCGATGCGCTCGAGCACCTCGTATTCGCCGATGCGCTGGCCGATCAGCGGATCGACCGCGGGGTTGGAGAGGACCGAAGGGGTGCGCCGGGGCCGGTCGATGCGCGTGCCATCGGGGTCCGGCGGAAGATCCGCGGTGTCGGTGCGGCTCTGCTCCGCGCGCGCGTCTTCGAGGAGCTGCCGACAGGTGGCGCAGCCTGCGAGGTGCGCCCTGAGCGCCGTCTCCCCGGTCGCGACGCCGCCTTCGATGAGATCCAGGAGGGTGTTCTCGCCCGGGCAGTTCATGCAGAGACGCTCAAGCCCCGGGATGGTCCTCCATGCCCCCTGAAGATGCAAACGGACCGGCCCCACCCCGGTTCGTGGAATGATGGGCCTCCCTTGGGCCACGCAGACCGGACAGATCCCCAGCAACGGGCGCGGGCGCTCCTGGACGCGGTCCCCCCGGCCGCGCGGGGACTGCTGAGCCCTTCCGGCGCGGAGCGTTGGGCCGAGCACCTGCACCGCCGCGTCAGCGCAGCCCACCCGGACCTGGATCAACCGTTCTCCCTCTTCGCGTTCGTCGGCGCGCGGCTCGGCGAGGCCACACTGGAGAAGGGCCCGGACGCGCTGCACATGGAGGACCTCTCGCTGGCATGGGGATGCCTGCAGGCCATGCCCCTGGCGCTGGAGCGGTTCGACCTGCTGGTGCTCCGGCCCCTCGTCCGCCGGATGGGTGCGGATCCGGACCTCGCCCAGCGCGTCCGGGAGAAGCTCTGGGTGGGCCGCAAGCTGGAGGAGTACGCGGGCCGCGGCCCCCTCAAGGGCTGGACGCGGATGGTGATGCAGCGCCTCGCCATCAACGAGCTGCGGCGGACCCCGCCGGGCCAGGCCGGTGCGCTGCCCCACGCTGGTGAAGGCGGCGCGGACGAGCGGCTGTGGGCGAACCCGGAGTTGCTGACGCTGCAGGCGAACGCACGCGGGGCGATGAAGGAGGCCCTCTCCGCGGCGCTGGCGGTGCTCCCGGAAGAGGACCGCGTGCTGCTCCGGCTCCATCACCTCGAGGGCATTCCGCACGGCGAGGTGGGGCGGCGCGTGGGCCTGCCGCGGTCCACCGTCGCCTTCCGCCTCGAGCGCGCCCGCACCCGGCTCTTCGCCCAGACCCGGGCGGAGCTTCGGCGGCTCATTGGTGAGCGGTCCTCGGACGTGGAGAGCGTCATCCGCGCGGTGCAGGGGGATCTCGACCTGTCCCTGTCGCTGCTGCGGCGGCCGGAGGACTCCACCGCCTGAAAGCACGCTCAGAGCTGGAACACGTCGTCCAGCTCGAGCACGCGCACGGGCAGATGCCGGACCTCGTCCTTGAGCTGGGACACGAAGGCCGGCTTCAGGTGGTAGAGCAGGACCTCGGTCCCGTTCCCCAGCCCGTCGAACTTCTCCAGCTCGATCTCCAGCGACTGTGGCGTCAGGTGCCCTGAGATGTCCGCCAGGTCCTGCAGCGCGTTGGGGAACGAGGTCTCCACCAGGATCGCCTTCAGGTTCTCGGCGCGGTTGAACGCCTGCCACAGCCTGTCGGTGGGCCCTGTGTCACCGCTCATCCCCAGGGCGACCTTCCCGTCCGAGATGACGAAGCCGATCGACTCGACCGGGTGGTGCACCGGCACCGTCTGCACGGTGTAGCGGCCGATCGTCACCTTCGCCCCGGGACGGAAGCTCCGAAGCCGCAGCACGGGGTTGCGCTGGGTGGGGATGCGCGTGAAGTCCGGCCACAGCTCGTTGTTGAACATGCTCTGGCGGAGCGCGGCGATGCACTCGGTGGAGCCCCAGACGGTGACCGGCTCGTCCCTGCGCCCCACGATCAGATCCGCGAGCAGCGGCAGGTCCTTCACGTGGTCGAAGTGGCTGTGCGAGAGCAGCACGTGGTCCACCTTCACCAGCGCCTCCAGCGGCAAGGACCGCGTCAGCGCGCCCGCGTCCAGGGCGAGCACCCCGTCGACGAGGAAGCAGGTGGACCGGCACTGGGGCAGCTCGCCGCCGTGGCATCCGAGCACGTGCAGCTTCACGCTAGAGGTCTCCGAACTTCCACTTCATCTCGAGGAAGTCGAGGTAGTCGCGCAGCCGCGCCGAGTCGTGCACCACCAGCCGGTCGCCGGTGCGCTCCACCATCCCGCCGCGCTCGAGCTTGCCGACCATCGTCCGGATCGCCGGTTCGCCC
>CAZCWA010000066.1:0-15495 GCA_964502265.1 uncultured Myxococcaceae bacterium
GCGATCTGCGGCGGCCAGGTGCGGCTGCTCCAGCCGGCGAAGGGGAGCGGGTACCGGTTCTCCCTGGACTCGGTGCTGCTCGCGCACTTCGCCGCCGCCGCAGGGAAGGGGACGGCGGGCGCGGTCGCGGATCTGGGGACCGGGAGCGGGATCGTCCCGTTGATCCTCGCGCGGAAGTTCCGGTGGACGCGGCTGGTGGGGCTGGAGCTGCAGCCGGAATTGTTCGAGCTGGCCATGCACAACGTCCGGATGAACGGCGCGGACGCGGCCGTGTCGGTGGTGCTCGGGGACGTGCGGCGCGTGAGGGAGTTCCTTCCCCGGGAGGGATTCGCCCAGGTGATCGCCAACCCGCCGTACTTCCGGATCCGCTCATCGAGGCTGAGCCCCATCCCCCAGCGGGCCGCCGCGCGACATGAAGTATATTGCCGGATCGAGGACGTGGTCTCTGCGGCCAGGTACCTGCTCAAGGACCGCGGGCTGCTGCACCTGGTCTTCCCGGCGGGACGGCTGGACGAGCTGGTGCTGGCACTGAAGGCCGCCCGCTTCACCCCGCGCGTGCTCCGCCTCGTCCACCCCCGCGCCTCCGCCCCCGCCCGGCTCGTCCTGCTCAGCGCCGCCAAACACGGGAGGGTCGGCGAGCTGAGGGTCGAGTCCCCTCTGGTCGTCCACATGGACGACGGGCCGGGGTTCTCTCCCGAGGTGCAGCGGATGCTGGACTGAGGAGGGCGGAGGGCCGCGTCGGGGCGGACGCGCTCCAGGTGCGCGCCGGCGCGGTGACCGGGGCGTTCGTCGCCGCGATCCAGGCGCTCACTGAAGCGAATTGAAGGGGCTGGGCAGCAGTTGCTGCGCTCCCTGATGCTCGACCTGCACCTTGGTTCAGTCCGCGGTCGCGAGCGGCCGAGAAGACGCCTGCCTGGGACAGCACTTCGTGGTGACACAAAGGCCCTCGTAATTGCTCGAGAACCGGCCTCATTCGCGACACCGCCAACTGGTGTCCCAGTCGCATCCCGGCCGCACCCGGACGGTGTTCCCAATGTCCGACGCCGCCGAGTCGCTCACCTTCGCGCGCGCGGTTTCGCCGTCTGCTAGAGCGCGCCCTCGTTCCCAGTGAGGACCCATCCGATGAACTGGAAGCCGGCGGGTTTCCCGCGGGAAGGTCAGGCACCGTTCGTGGAGCGGATGACCCCTCCAAAGCTCGACGACGGCTGGACGCTGCTCGGCCTGGACGTGGCGGACGCAGGCTTCATCAGCGGCCTGTCCAACTGCGGCTACGACGCATCCGAGCTCGCCCTCCTGCGCGCGGAGTGGGCGCCCGCCCTCAACGCGCACCACCTCTTCACCGATGCGGACCGGGCCTTTGCCTTCCGCGAGCTGACCTCCCGCCGGGTACCCGAGCATGCGCCGTTCTTCGTCTACGCGCTGTACGAGCACGCGGGCTGACCGGCGCAGGAACTTCGCACTCGCCGGACCCTCCGCAGGATCTGCGCACTCGCCCTGCGGCCGCCCCGCCTGCGCGAAGGGACACGCCACGCACGGGCGTTGCAGTTCACCGGGCACCGCGCTTTACAGAGGACCCACCATGGCTTTCCCGATCCACCGCCCGCGCCGCCTGCGCCGCAACGACACGCTCCGCCGGATGGTCCGCGAGACCTCGCTCGATCCCGCCGACTTCATCTACCCGCTCTTCGTGGTCGAAGGTCAGGACGTGCGCCGGCCGATCACTTCGATGCCGGGGATCTTCAACCTCTCGGTGGAGCACGCGGTGGCCGAGGCGAAGCGCGCGTATGGGCTCGGCGTGCCCTCGGTGATCCTCTTCGGAATTCCCGGCCACAAGGACCCCCGCGGCACCGGCGCGTGGGCGAAGGACGGGATCGTCCAGCGCGCGCTCCGGGCGATCAAGGAATCGGTGCCGGACCTGCAGCTCATGGCCGACATCTGCCTCTGCGAGTACACGGACCACGGCCACTGCGGCCTCATCCACGGCAGCGAGATCCAGAACGACGAGACCCTGCCGCTGCTCGCGCAGATGGCGGTGAGCTGCGCCGAGGCGGGGGCGGACATCATCGCGCCCTCGGACATGATGGACGGGCGCATCGGGGCGATCCGCAGCGCGCTCGATGGGAGCGGGCATCAGAACCTGCCCATCCTCGCCTACTCGGCGAAGTACGCGTCCGGCTTCTACGGCCCCTTCCGCGAGGCGGCACAGAGCACGCCGCAGTTCGGGGACCGGCGCGGCTACCAGATGGATCCCGGCAACGTCCGCGAGGCGTTGAAGGAGACCGCGCTCGACCTCGAGGAGGGCGCGGACATGGTGATGGTGAAGCCGGCGCTCTCCTACCTGGACATCATCCGGGCGGTGCGCGAGCGCTTCGACGTGCCGGTGGCCGCGTACAACGTCTCGGGCGAGTACGCGATGCTCAAGGCGGCCGCGCAGAACGGGTGGATCGACTACGACCGCGTGATGCTCGAGGTGCTCACCTCCATGCGCCGCGCGGGTGCGGATCTCATCCTCACCTACCACGCGCTCGAGGCCGCCGAGCTGCTCGGCTGACGTGACCCTCCACGCTGCTTGAACCGCCGGTCCCTTTCGGGCGAAATGCGCCGCACCGTGGCGATGAAGAAGGCGAAGGGCGCATCGGGACGCAGGCCGGGTGAGGGCCGCCAGCCCGCGCCCCGGAAGCCCGGCACGCAGCTCCAGTACAAGGTCGTCGAGCTCTCCACCGTGGACGAGGGCACCCTCGAGCACGCGATCAACGCGTGGTCCCGGAAGGGCTGGCACCTCGACGGCGTCCAGTTCGCCATGCGCGAGTCCTCCAAGCGCCCGTCGATGGCGTTCGTCTTCTTCACCCGCGACGCGCCCGAGGCAGCGGAGCCGGAAGAGCAGGTCCCTCCGCCCGCGGTGCACGCGCCCCCCACCGACCTCCCGCGCGTATGGGAAGCCGATCCCTGGGCGCGGCTGCGCAGGCTGGCGGACGAGAGCGGCAACGACGACGACGAAGGCGGGGCGGCGTGAGTGGCCGGGTGAAGGTGAACGTGAAGGTGAAGACGCTCCGCGACATCGAGGCGGAGAGGAACACCGGCTCGCCCTGGCCGAAGTGCACGCTCTGGATGCGGCTGTCGGCGCGCGCCTTCGACGTGGCGGCTGCGTACGCGATCTACCTGGCCGGGGATCGCTTCGGCTCGGTGCTGGCGATCCTCTACCTGCTGATGGCCGACGGGATGCTCGACGGCCAGAGCATCGGCAAGCGGATCTTCGGCATCAAGGTGGTGCACCTGCCCACGCGCTCCCCGGGGAGGAAGCGCGACAGCACGCTGCGCAATGCGCCGATCGCCTTCCCGGTGCTGCTGGGGATGATGCCGGAGGTCGGGCAGGTCGCGTTCTTCGCGTCCACGGTGGTGATCGGCGGGCTCGAATTGTGGCGCGTCGTGCGCGATCCGCTCGGGATGCGGTTCGGCGACACCTGGGCGCAGACGCAGGTCGTGGACGGCAAGGTGGTCGCCGGGAACATGGCGGCCACGCAGGCGGACCGGGACTCGGCCGCGGCCACCGGACGTGTGACGGGAAAGTTCATCATGGCCGCGCGCAGGGAGCGAAGGCTCCGGCTGCCGCGGACCGGGAGACAGCAGTGCGGATAGCGCTCACCTACAACCTCCGCCTCTCGGACAGCGAAGAGGAAGCGGAGTTCGACACCCAGGAGACGGTCAACGCGCTCGCCGCGTCGATCGAGCGGCTCGGCCACAGGCTCGAGCGCTTCGAGGTCTCGGGTCCCGCCTCGCGCCTGGTGTCCCGGCTCGAGGCCTACAACCCCGACCTCATCTTCAACACCGCCGAAGGCAAGCGCGGCCGCTTCCGCGAGGCCTTCTATCCCGCGCTCTTCGCCGAGCTCGGCTTCGCGTACACCGGCTCGGACGCGTACGCGCTGGCGGTGACCCTGGACAAGCAGCTCTCCAAGCTGATCCTCCGCGAGAAGGGGATCCGCACGCCGGGCTGGCAGTTCGTGGAGAGCGCGGCGGAGTTCCGGCCGCACGAGCTGCGCTTCCCGGTGATGATCAAGCCCAACTTCGAGGGCTCGTCGAAGGGGATCACCCAGGACTCGGTGGCGGAGACGGTGGTCGAGGCGCGCGCGAAGCTGGCGGCGGCGCTGCAGAGCTGGCCGCAGGGCGTGCTGGTGGAGGAGTACATCGAGGGCACGGACCTCGCGGTGCCCTTCCTCGAGGCGGTGAAGACGGACTTCGGCGGCGTGCTCTGCCCGGTGGAGTACCGGATTTCGGAGGAGGCGCTGCGCGACCGGCGCTACCGCATCTACGACTACGCGCTGAAGTCGCAGGGCTCGGTGGGCGTGCGCGCGCCGGCGCAGATCGGCAAGGAGACCGCCGACGAGGTGCGGTCGATGGCGCAGCGGATCTTCGCCGCGATGAGCTGCCGGGATCTGGGGCGAATCGACTTCCGCCTCTCGAACGCGGGGGTGCCGTACTTCCTCGAGATCAACGCGCTGCCGTCGCTGGAGTCGGGGGCGGGGATCTTTGCGGCGGCGGAGCTGGAGGGGCTTCACTACGACAAGGTGATCCTCTCGGTGATCGAGAGCGCGGCGAAGCGCTTCCATCTGCGCGACTCATCGAGGCGGCAGGGCAAGCCCACCCGGAAGACCGGGCCGCTCAAGGTCGGGTTCACCTTCAACGTGAAGCGCGTGAAGCCCACCTGGGACGCGAGCGAGGACTCCGAGGCGGAGTACGACTCGCCGTCCACGCTGCAGGCCATCCGCGAGGCGATCGCGTCGTGGGGACACGAGGTCGTCGATCTCGAGGCGAACCAGGAGCTGCCGTCGATCCTCATGTCCACGCCGGTGGACGTCGTCTTCAACATCGCCGAGGGCTTCAAGGGACGGAACCGCGAGAGCCAGGTGCCCGCGCTGCTGGAGCTGCTCGACATCCCGTACACCGGATCGGATCCGGCCACGCTCTCGCTCACGCTGGACAAGGCGCTGGCGAAGCGGATCGTGAGGCAGGCGGGGATCCACACGCCGCTCTTCCAGCTCATGGTCACCGGCAAGGAGCGCTTCCTCAAGGAGCTCACCTATCCCCTGATGGTGAAGCCGGTGGCGGAGGGCTCTTCGAAAGGCGTGGTCTCCAAGAGCGTGTGCCACACCGAGGCCGAGGCCCGCGAGGTGGTGAAGGAGCTGATCGAGAAGTACCAGCAGCCCGCGCTGGTGGAGGAGTACATCTCCGGCCGCGAGTTCACCGTGGGCCTGCTCGGGGAGAGACGGCCGCGGGTGCTCGCGCCGATGGAGATCGTGTTCCTCGATCCCAGCGAGAAGACGCCGGTCTACAGCTTCCAGCACAAGCTCGAGAGCACCGATCGCATCCGTTACGACGTGCCGGCGAAGCTCGAACCGGGACAGGTGGAGAAGCTCAAGGCCGCCGCGCGCGGCGCGTTCATGGCGCTCGGGTGCCGGGACGTGGCGCGGATCGACTTCCGGATGGATGCGAAGGGACGGCCCCACTTCATCGAGTGCAACCCCTTGCCGGGCCTGACGCCGGGGTGGAGCGATCTGGTGCTCATCGCCCAGGGGAGCGGGATGGATTACCGCTCCTTGATTGGCGAGATCATGGCGGGGGCGATCCGCCGGTACAAGGAACGCGAGGCCTCCCGGCGCGCGGCGGAGCGGCCGGCGCAGGGCGTGCCGGCATCCGCGGTGCCGGGCGTGCCGGTTCCGGGCGGCGAGCCGGGAAAGCCGCCACAGGCGTAGCGCGGGGACGGCCGTGGCAGACAAGAGACGCTTCGAGCTCTTCGCGCGCTTCGTGAAGGAGCGGTTCCCCCACGCCCGCCGCGTGTTCGACGTGGCCGGCGGAATGGGGAAGCTCAACGAGGCGATGACGCAGCTTGGAATCCAGTGCATCACCTTCGACGTGCGCCACAAGCGGCTCCCCGTCCGCTACGCCGAGCGCATGTTCGAGCTCGACGAGCCGTGCGAGGCCGACGTGGTGGTGGGCATGCACGCCGACGGCGCCACCCGGGTGATCGTCGAGTACGCCGCGCACCACGGGATCGGCTTCGCCATCGTCCCGTGCTGCAGCGACAACGGGATGCCGTACAAGCCGTGGATGCGGCACCTGGCGGACCTGGCGCGGGAGAAGGGGATGACCGTAGAGGAGGACACGCTGCCCATGGAGGGCAGGGCGCGCGTCCTCTGGGGCCACCCGCCGGGCGCGCAGAGCATGGGTTGAGCGCGTCGTCGAGCGATGTTCACCGCCCCGAACCGGGCCGCTGCAGTGCGTTCGGCACCGGATCCGACTTCAGCCACATCCTCACGTGCGCCTCCGTGAAGAGCGGACCGACCACGTGGTAGCGCGACAGCATCGCGTCCGCGGTGGCGGCGTCTTCGCAGACGGCGGCGGTCGGCGGGAGGTAGCTGGCGTGGCAGAAGCGGACGCGTCCGTCGTCCAGCCGCACCAGCAGACCCACGTGCAGGTCGAGCCCCACCACGAACCAACGCTCCGGCTGCGCGCGCACCCACTCGAGCACCGCGGGTACGCCGCGATTGCGGAAGCGCCTGATGCGAAGGGCGGGTGAGACGGTGCGGACGAGCCACTCGCTGGCCCCGCGCGCGAGCCACACGCGGTCGACGATCATTCCCGCATCGCGCAGGAGCGTGGTGACGAAGTAGCCGCAGGCGATGGTCCCGCGCCCCGGAACGACGCTCGTGCCGTGGAAGGCCCACGGGGTTCCCATCCACGGCCCCATCAACTCGACGAGGCCCTCCTCGAGCACCGATTGCGCCTCGCGCTCGACTGCCAGACGCGCCTCACCCTTCGCTGCGCGCCACCGGCCGTGCAGCTCCACCCGCGCGGCCCCCAGCCGGGCCTGGGTCTGGCGGTAAGCCTCGACGCGCACGTCGCTGCCCCGGTCGTCGAATGCGACCTCGCGCGGCTCCGAGGCCACGCCCACGCCCGCGGGCAACAGGCAGAGCGGCCAGAGGGCCACGAACGCACACCACTTCCGGGATCGAATGGGCATCGTCGGCATCCGCGTCGCAAAGGCCGCGCCAAGCCCGGACACGCTGTCGTAAAAGCGCCCGCATGCCCTCGCCGAACGATCCCGCTTCTGGACGCACCTCCGGCCGCTCGCAGACCCCTCCCGCGGACGACAGGCGCGTCCGCGCGCGCGAATTGGGCCTGCCGCTCGGGCGCTTCAAGCCGGGCCGGTACAACGCGATCACCGACGTGGAGGGGGTGCTGGTCGGTCACAGCACGATCATCAGCGGAGCGGGAGGTCCGTTGAAGGTGGGCGAGGGCCCGGTGCGCACCGGGGTCACGGCGATCCTCCCCAACCTGGGCAACATCTTCATGGAGCGCCTGGTCGGCGGCGGCTTCGTCCTCAATGGCGCGGGCGAGGTCTCCGGGATGACCCAGGTGATGGAGTGGGGCCTCATCGAGACGCCCATCCTCCTCACCAACACGATGTCGGTCGGCGCGGTGAGCGACGCGGTGGTCCGCCACATGGTCGGGCAGCACCCGGGCATCGGCGACGAGCACGACGTGATCATCCCCATCGTCGGCGAGTGCGACGACTCGTGGCTCAACGACATCTCCGGCCGCCACGTGAAGGCCGCGCACGTCCTCGAGGCGATCAACAACGCAAAGACCGGCCCGGTGGCGGAGGGCTCGGTGGGCGGCGGCACCGGGATGATCACCTGCGACTTCAAGGCCGGGATCGGGACGTCGTCGCGCAAGCTGCCGGAGGCGATGGGCGGGTACACGCTCGGCGTGCTGGTGATGAGCAACTTCGGAAAGATGCACAACCTCCGGGTGGGGGGGCTCCCGGTGGGAGAGGTCCTCGCCGAGCGCTTCCGCGAGATGCCGAGGCGGCAGCAGTCCTACGGATCGATCATCGCGGTGGTGGCCACCAACGCGCCCCTGCTCGCGAACCAGATGAACCGGCTCTGCAAGCGGGTGGCGCTGGGCATCGGGCGGGTGGGCTCTTACGCGGCCCACGGCTCGGGCGAGATCGTGGTCGGCTTCTCCACCGCCAACGTCATCCCCAGGCGCACCCAGAAGATGGTGGCCAAGCTGAAGATCCTCCTCGATCAGCGGCTGGACCCCCTCTACGAGGCGGTGATGGAGGCCACCGAGGAGGCGATCCTCAACTCGATGTGCATGGCCGGCCCCATGGACGGGATCAACGGCAACGTGGTGCCCGCGCTCCCGCTCTCCGAGGTGCGGACGTTCGTGGACGCCTGCCGGCCGATCTTCGCCTCGGTGAAGAAGAAGCCGCATGAGACCTCGGCGCCGGCCTCGCGCGAGAAGCCGCGGGACGTGGACCGGGAGGGCTCGCTCAACGTGGCCACCGCGCTCCCCACCGAGGTCGGCAGCGCCGAGGGGATCCCCTATCCCACCCGCCCGGGCGGCAAGGAGGGCTGAGGCCTGCCACTTGCCTCGGCTGGGGCGCTCCGATAGATGCACGGGCCGAAGCTTTTCAACCCGTCTCACCCGAAGAGGACGCACCCATGGCCCGCAGCAAGAGCAAGCACGTCCGCGTGCGCAACCGCATCCGTCGCGCGTGGAAGGCCCGCTGGAACCGCAAGAAGGCCGCCGCCGCTGCCGAGGGCGGGACCAACAACAAGAAGAAGTCGTAGTCCCTGCGTCGAGCGCCGCCGGCCCTCCGTCCTCCGACGGACCGGGCCGGCCGCCTCCGCAACGCCTCACTGCACCCGCATCTCACTGCACCCGCGTCGCCACGTAGGAACCGCTGGCCGTGCACCCGCCCGGCGAGGTCGCGCTGTAGGTCCCCATCAGCCGGTCCCCGGTCTGAAGCGACGGCTGTCCGCGCGCGAACTTCCCCGTCAAGGAGTGCAGCACCTCGAGGGCCCCTTCGTCGGCCGAGGGCGCGCTTCCGTTGAGCGAGAAGTCCCAGCTCTGGAAGATCGTCCCCTGCAGCTCCACCCCGCCGAAGGTCCCGCGCAGCGAGGAGCCCACCTGGGTCAGGTCCAGCGTTCCCGAGCCCACCGCCGTGCCGTCCGCGCAGGGCTCGGGTTCCGAGAGCTCGAACTGCAGCGTCCAGGCGCCCTGGAGATCAGGACAATCGTTGCAGACCGGGTTGCGCTCGCCGCAGCCGGGACCCGCCGAAAGGGCCAGCGCGGACAGCAGAACGAACAGGGACGGGCGAACGGAGGGACGGGCAGGGGAAGGAGAGCGCATGGCGTTGACTTCCCGAAACCTAGCCCACCGACGGCGGGGGCGCGCCTTCCTCGTGCAGGCGGGCGTGACCACGTTGACCCCGGACGGCGAGGCAACGGCGGCGAGGACCTGAGGCGGGGCGGGGGCGGGCGGTGGAACTGCAGAAGAAGTGGTCGAACGTGGTCTTCGCCGTGCTCTTCCTCGGCGCGCTGGTCCTCTTCGGACGGATCATGGCGCCGTTCGTGATGCCCGTCTTGCTCGGCGGGTTCCTCACCGTGCTGTTCATGGGGCTCAACGACCGGCTGGTCCGGTTCACCGGCGGCAGGCGTGCGCTCTCGGCGGCGATGTCCACGCTGGCGGTGCTGGCGGTGATCGTCGTGCCGCTGTCGATCCTCGTCTTCTTCGTGGGCCGCGAGCTGGTGGCCGTGGCCGAGGGCCTGCGCGAGGCGATCGCCGATCCGCAGCTCCGCGCCGAGCTGGCGCGCAAGCTCCCCGAGCCCCTCGAACGCATCGTCCTCACCGACGTCTCCACCGAGCGAAACGCGCTGCTCTCCGCCATGGCCGGCTCGGCCGCCTTCGCGCGCGACCTGCTGGGCCGCGGGACGGTGCTCGCGCTCGACGTCTTCCTGATGTCGGTCTCGATGTACTACTTCTTCATCGACGGCCGCAGGCTGTGGACCGAGGCCGCGCGCCTCATCCCGCTCGAGGGCCGCTACACCGCCGCCTTCGCCAAGGAGTTCCGCGACGTCGCCTTCGCCATCGTCTACGGCAACACGCTGACCGCGCTCATCCAGGGCGCGGCGGGCCTGGTGGGCCTGTGGTTCGCGGGCGTTCCGCACCCGGTGATGTGGGCGATGGTGATGGCGGTGGTGGCGCTGGTGCCGGTGGGGGGGACCGCGCTGGTCTGGGTGCCCATCTCCGCGGTGCTGATCGTCACAGGCCAGGTGCCGCACGGGATCTTCCTGCTCGCGTGGGGCGCGCTGGTGGTGGGGACGATCGACAACTTCGTCCGGCCCAGGCTCTGCGGCAGCCGGATGGCGCTGCACCCCTTGATGGTCTTCCTCTCCATGTTCGGCGGGTTGGCGGTGTTCGGGATGATGGGCCTTCTGGTGGGGCCGCTCATCGCCTCGCTCTTCATGGCCATGGTGCGGATCTACCGGCGCGACTTCCTCGACCGGGCCGCCGCCGCGGTGCAGGCGCTGGTCGAGCCCCGGAGCCAGGCCCAGGCCGAACGCGCGCCAGCCGATGCGGCCCCGGCGCAGAACGCGGTCGCCTCCGCTCCATCCGAGCGCCCCGAGCCCAACGCCCTCGCGGTCCATCCCAAGCCGCGCGTCGTGTAGGGTCGGAAGGGACATGCTGCTTCCGCCTCCCGCGCGTGCCGCGCTCGACGACGACCTCGCCGCGCAGACCTCCGGTGAGCCGCCCGCCGCCGTCGCCTTCGATGCCGACGGGACCCTGTGGCGCGGCGACATCGGCGAAGACCTGATGCGCTTTCTCGCCGCCGAGAACCACCTCCCGCGCCACCGGGGCCGCCGCGGGGTGTACGCCGAGTACGAGCGGCGGGTGCTCGTCGATCCGGCAGACGCCTACGCCTTCGCGGTGGAGGTGATGGCGGACATGGCCCAGGCGGAGCTGCAGGGGCTGTGCGACACCTTCTACGCCCAGCGCTTTCGGGGCCGGCTCTTTCCCTGGGTGCGCCCGCTCTTCGACCGGCTGCACGCGCTCGGCGCCCCGGTGTGGATCGTCTCCGCCAGCCCCCTGTGGCCGGTGCGTTCGGGCGCGCGGGATCTCGGCGTGCCGGACGAGCGGGTGGTGGGCGTGACCTGCGCGCTCACCGGCGAAGGGCGGCTCACCGGCGAGGTGCTGCGGCCGGTGCCGTGCGGAGACGGAAAGGTCCACTGGCTGCGGAACGCCGGCGTCCGGCCGGGGCTCGCCTTCGGCAACGGGGACCTCGACCTGCCGATGCTGGCGTACGCCGAGCGCGCGGTGGTGGTGGCGCCGCACGGCGATCCCGGAGAGGACAACGCCCTTTGCCGCGAGGGCCGGGCGAGGGGCTGGCCGCTGCTTCGCTGCTGATCTCCGCAGGCGAAGGGATCTCTGGACCTTGAAAGGCGGGCGAGTGAACATGCCGCTGCCTGCCTGACGCCAAGGAGCCGTCCTCCGTGAAGATCGCCCGCCGCCTCACCCCGTTGCTGTGCCTCGCGTTGTTGGCGGTGGCGGACGTGGCGGCGGCCCAGCGCGTGGTGGTGCTCGACTTCCAGGGTGACAAGCAGGGGCGCGTCCGCCTCGCGGTGGTGCGGCCGCTGGTGGCGAGCAAGGAGGTCACGGTCATCCCGCAGCGGACCTTCGCGCAGGCGGTGGCCCGGCGTGGCTTCCGCGGCGCGAAGGGGAGGACCCCCGAGGCCATGGCGGCGGCGAGCGGGCCGTTGAACCTCCAGGTGGCGGTGCTCGGGCGGGTGACGGCGAGGACCTTCACCGTCCGGCTCATCGATCCGGAGGGGAAGGAGCTGTGGACGCGGGACATCCCGCTCCGGCGCGGCAGGCTGTCGGCGGAGGACGCGCGCAGGCTGGCCAACGTGATCGTCACCGCCGCGCGCACCGAGCCGAAGCCGCCCGAGCCTCCCCCGGAGCCGGAGCCGCCCCCCGCGCCCGAGCCGCCGCCCGCCGTGGTCGAGACCGAGCCGAAGGTCCAGCCGGATCCGGAGCCGTCCGGCCGCACCCGCATCCTGCCGGGCGTGGAGGCGACCCAGCCGAAGGAGACCGCCGAGGCCCGCGCCCGCCGGATGCGAGACGAGGCGCGCGAGAGCCACACCCGGGTGACGCCGCCGCGGGATCAGGACCTCGACACAGGCAACCGCCGGACGCCCCTGGTGCGGGCGGCGCCGAGGCTGCTGAACCTCACGCTGGGCGGAAACACCGTGTGGCGTTCGTACTGCGCGCGGCCGGCGGTCGGGTCGTGCGGCGAGTACGACGCGCTCGCCGAGGACACGCGGCCGGCGGGCGGCACGGTGAGCTTCTCCTCGCAGAGGCCCTACGCCGGCTTCGGGATCGGGCTGGACTTCTTCCCGCTCGCCGCGTTCGACGGACCGGTCAACGGCTTCGGCCTCTCCGGCGCCTTCGCCCGCGGGTTCTCGGCGGCGATGGTGCGCAACGGCCCGGACGAAGCCCCCAGCACCGTCAACTCCGTCGAGGACGGCTGGCATGCGGCGCTGGTGTACCGCTTCCACTTCACGCTCGGATCCGGCCGCTCGGCGCAGGTGGGCTGGGCGGGCGTGCGGGGAGGCTGGGCGGCGCGCGCGTTCGAGGTGGATCTGGGCGCCCCCGTCCCGCTGCCGGGCTCGCACAGGTCCTTCCCCTTCGCGGGGCTCGAGGTCGCCATCCCCATCATCCCGCTGGCGCGCGTGGAGGCGCAGGGCAACTACTTCTTCAACCCGAGCGCGGGGCCGGACGAGCGGCTGCGGTACGGCTCGGACACGGCGGGCCGCGGCTTCGGGGTGGAGGCGGGCCTCGCCGGCGACGTGTGGGGACCTCTGGGCTACACGCTCAAGTTCCGGCTCCAGCGCTTCACCGACGAGTTCGTGGGGCAGGGGACCTTCTGGCGGGAAGGCGGCGCGGCGGAGGAGACCTACGCGGGCCTCTTCTGGGGCGTGACCGCAAGCTTCTAACCGTTGACCTTTGCGCAGAGGCGCTCCTACATTCCGCGCCCTTTGAAGCACCGGCCGGAATCCTCACCTCGTCTGCAGGAACACCCATGAACTTCCGTATCGCTGCGCTCTTTGGCGCGCTGCTCCTCCTCACGACCGGATGTCCGGGCAACAACGGCAACGGTGATGGCGGCGTGGTCATCGAGGACGACGGCGGCGTCATCCCGCCTGCCGGTGGCTGTACCGGCGGCTGTGGCCCCAACCAGATCTGCGACGAGAACGCGCGGCGCTGCGTCTCCGCGTGCCAGCCGGCCTGTCCCCTCAACCAGCTCTGCGTGAAGCAGGGCGACGCCCACGTGTGCGAGCCGGCCGCGGTCTCCTGCGCGGGCAACGTCTGCGAGACCGGTCAGTCCGCGTGCGTGGAGGACACCTGCTCGTGCCTGACCTTCGTCGAGGCCTCGCGCGACACCTGCGCGGAGTCCGGCCGGGTGTGCCCGCAGCCGTTCAACAGCGTCACCGGCCAGGGCGGCGCGTGCCAGAACCCCGGCCCGTTCCAGATCTGCAGCCGCGAGTGCCCCGGCGGCGACTGCGGCACCTGCCCCTCCGGCTTCGCCTGTGACGACAGCGGCTTCTGGCAGGGCTTCGGGTTCTGCAACCGCACCTGCGAGGCGGAGGCGGACTGCAGCGTGGAGGAGATCTGCAACACCCAGGGCGGCTTCTGCTACCCGAAGAGCCTCTTCTCGCCGGTGCAGAACACGCTGCCGGGCCGCACCTGCTTCCAGGCGCGGATGCAAGACCTGCCGGACGGCGGGCAGATGAAGGAGTACTTCCGGGTCAACCCCAGCCAGCTCTGCATCGCCACCAGCCAGAACGGCGGCACGCTCAATGCGGCCGAGGACCTGAACCCCACCGGCACCTGTACCTGGCTGGTGCTGCAGACCGCCAACCGCCTGGTGGAGCAGCAGACCTGCCGTCCGCCCGGGGCCGTCCCCGCAGGCGGCACCTGCAACCCGGAGCCGATGCAGCGCGGCACCTCCAGCACCTGCCAGACCGGCCTCGAGTGCGTGCCCCAGGGCCGCACCGGCGAGGGCGTGTGCCTGCCCATCTGCAACGCGAAGCCGCTTCCGGATGGCAGCCCGGACACGCCCGCGTGCGGCGCCGGTGAGGCCTGCTTCGACTTCCGCCGGATCGACACCGTCGACTCCATCCCGGGCGCGTGCGCGCAGACCTGCAACGTGTTCGCCGCAGGCCCGAACCACGGCTGCGCCGACGTCGGCGGCCGGGCCACCTCGTGCGTGCCCACCACCCTCCGCGGTGACGTGGCGCTGAGCGCGACCGGCACCGGCCTGTGCCTGCCGCAGCTCCCGTCGGTGGCGGCCGAGGGCCAGGCCTGCTCGGAGACGGATCCGCTGCGCGGCGCCGCCTGCGAGTCCGGCCTCACCTGCACCCGCGTGGGCGGCGAGGCCCAGCCGCGCTGCGTGAAGCCGTGCGATCTCGAGTGCAGCGGCGAGAACCCGCCGGCGCGGTGCGCCACCCTCTCCGGCACCACCTGCGCCAGCGGCCAGACCTGCACCGCGGTGAACTCGGGCGCCGCCAACACCGCGGGCTTCTGCCTCTAAGCCCGGACGCTGGGAACGAGGTCGTTTCACCTGCGCCCCGCCCTCACCGGCGGGGCGCAGTCGTTTGGTGCGCCCCTGTCGAGGGTGTCCGCCGTCGCGGCCGGGCGCTCGCCTCCCCGGCCGCTTGCGCACGCTCCGCGGCTTGCGCCTTCTGGCCCCGGTTCAAAGCCTTCCGTGGAGGGGGAACGAGACCTCTGGGAAGGAGAAACGACATGAAGGCAGCACTGTTGGGAGGGGCTTTGGCTTTTGCGCTGTGGGGCGCGCCGGCGTTTGCTGGCGGGGGTGCCCACGGCGGCAGCGGCCAGATGGGACAGGACCAGCGCAGCGAGGAGTCGCAGGAGGTCGAGTCGCAGGACATCGGGTCGCAGGACTTCGGCGGCTCCGGTGAGGCCGGCACCCTGGAGGACGAATCGTTCCTGGAGGACGAGACCCTCCGGGACGACAGCCTGGAGAGCCCGGACGCCTGGAGCGATGAGCCCGGGGTGGGCGGCGCCGGTGACGAGGGTTCCCTCTACGGGGAGCCGCCGGCGGGTGAAGAGGTGCCGAGCGAGTCCGAGTTCCGCGACGACGACTTCGTCGGCGGGTCCGGCTCGGAGGGCACGATGACGCCGCCGGACGCGCAGCCGCGCAGCGACATGTGGATCGAGGAGGAGACGACCACGCAGGTGACGATGCGTGAAGATCGCGAGGAGCGTCCCTGGGAGCGCGGGGTGACGGTGCTCCTCGGCGGTGGTGTGGAGGGCTACACCGGCCAGCTCGCGCCGGAGATCAGCCCGGGTCCGCAGTGGGGCGTGGGCGCGGCGTTCAAGCCGACCCGCATCTTCGGGGTGGAGCTCGGGTACTCGGGCGCGGTGAACAACATCGACGGGAGCTCCGGGGCGCTGCTCGAGGGCGGTGACGCGAACGTCACCCGCCACGGTGGTCACGCGGTGGCCACGCTCGGGCTGACGGCGACGGCGGTGCAGCCGTACATCCTCGGCGGCATCGGCGTGGACCGGTACATCGTGAACGAGGAGGCCCGCGGCGAGTTCAACAACAACACGGTGGGCCAGGTGCCG
>CAZCWA010000067.1:0-15449 GCA_964502265.1 uncultured Myxococcaceae bacterium
CCTCGTGCTCTATCCGGCGCTCGAGCGCATCGGCCTGCGGGTCACGCCGCTGCGGCGGATGACGTGGGGCATCGCCTTCTCCGGCCTCGCGTGGATCGCCGCGGGCGTCTTCCAGCTCTCGATCGACGGCGGCGCGTCGATGACCATCCTCTGGCAGACGGTGCCGTACGCGCTGCTGACCTTCGGCGAGGTGCTCGTCTCCGCCACCGGGCTCGAGTTCGCCTACTCGCAGGCGCCGGCCAAGGTGAAGGGCGTGCTGATGAGCTTCTGGTCGCTCTCGGTGACGGTGGGCGGGCTGTGGGTGCTCCTCGTCAACGCCGCGGTGAAGAACGACTCGGTGACGCAGACCATCGCGCAGAGCGGCATCGGCGTGACCGCGTTCCAGATGTTCTTCTTCGCGGCGTTCGCCTTCGCGGCCGCCCTGGCGTTCGGGCTCTACGCGAAGCGGTACAAGATGGTGGACCACTACCGCGCGGCGACCGGCGCGTAGTCCTCCAGGAGCGCGCGGACGGAGCGGGGCGACCCGCCCGTCAGCGCGTGCACGTCGCCGGTCACGCGGGCCAGCATGCCGCGCGAGGCCGCCACCTCGTACGACGCGTAGAAGTCGGCGTGGGTGCGCGGGACACCGGCGTCCACCAGCCGCTGCGTCCAGGCTTCCGGCGAGATCGAACGGTGACTCACCGGCCGTCCGCCCACCTTCGAAGCGATGGCCGCGAGCGCGTCGCCGGTGAGCGCCTCCGGGCCGCTGATCTCGAAGGTGCGGGCCCGGCTGGGAGTGACGAGCGCCGCCGCCGCCGCCCGGGCGCAGTCCTCGCGCGAGATGTACGCGATGGCGCCCTGCCCTCGCGCGGTCACGTACTCGCCGGTCCGGGCGGCCTCCACCAGCGCATCCAGCAGGTAGTCGGCGTAGAGGTTGTTGCGCAGCGCGGTGAAGCCGAAGGGCGCGGCGGCGAGCGCGGCCTCCGTCTCCAGGTGATCCTTCGCGATCGGGATCGGGTTGTCCTCCGTCGGGTGCGTCAGCGAGGTGTAGACGACGTGCTCCACCCCCGCCCTCGCCGCCGCGCTGATCGCCACCGCGTGCTGCTGCGCGCGCCGTCCGGGCTGGCCCACCGCATCGGTGGAGATGAGCAGGAGCCTGTCGACGCCGCGGAACGCCGCATCCAGCGAGCGGGGATCATCGAAGTCGCCGTGCCTGGCCTCTGCGCCGCGGGCCTCGAGGTCCGCGAGCTTGCCGGTAGACCGGGACATCGCCACGACCCGTTCGCCGTCCGCCGCCCCCTGCTGATCGCGCCGCTCGAGCAGGAGTTCGACGACGCGCCGGCCGAGCTGACCCGAGGCGCCGGTGACGAGGAGCGTTCGTGGATGGGAGGGCATGCGGGGACCATACAGGCCGCCCTCCGATCGCGCTGGGGCCCGATTTTCCGGCCTCGTTCTCACTTCGCGAGACCCGCGCTGGAGCGTCCGCGCTCGTCCGCGATCCGGGCCTGATCCGCCGCGCGGAGACGGTGACCTACCCTCGCCTTCCTCTGCCCACATCGCGGCACGGCCGTTGCTCTACCCGTCCGCGCTGCTCGTGGAGGTGGTGGATGGGGATGGGCGACGGGGTGGTGGGGAGGTCGGGGAGCAGTGGGGGAACTGGATCGGCGCCGGGGGGCGCGGAAGGTGACGGGGTGGTGGGCGAGGCCGCGTCACCGGCGCCGATCCAGGGTTTCATCCATCAGGGGGAAGGTCCGCGCGAGCGGTTGATGCGGCTCGGGTCGCACGTGCTCTCGGACGCGGAGCTGGTGGCGGTGCTGCTGGGGAGCGGGACGCGGGGCAACCCGGTGCAGTCGCTCGCGCACGAGCTTTTGCAGGCAGGGGGCGGGTTGCGCGCGCTGGTGCAGCGCGATCCGCAGGAGCTTCTGGCCATGCCGGGGATGGGTCCGGCGCGGGCAGCGCAGGTGGTGGCGGCGCTGGAGCTGGGACGAAGGGCACAGCGCGCACGGGAGCTCCGGCCGCGCTTCGACACGCCGAAGCGGATCTTCGACTACGTCTGGCCGCAGCTCTGCGCGCTCCAGCGGGAGGTCTTCCACGTGCTCTGCCTCAACGGGCGCAACGTGCTGGTGGCCGACGTGCGGGTGGCCGAGGGCTCGCAGGATCTGTGTCCGGTGGATCCCCGCGAGGTCTTCCGGGCAGGGCTGATGCACCGGGCGGCGGGGGTGGTCCTCATCCACAACCACCCTTCAGGCGAGCCCACCCCGAGCGGCGCGGACCTGAGCCTCACCCGGCACCTGGCGCGCGTGGGGCGGGTGCTGCGGATCAAGGTGCTGGACCACGTGATCGTGGGCGACGGCCGGTACCACTCGATGCTGGAGGCGGGGCAGATGCGGCGCATCGACGACGAGGTGGAGGTGGAGGGATGGGCGGCGGCGGACGAAAGGACGGGAGGTGGATCGTGCTGATCAGCGTGGGCGTGGTGATGGCAGGACAGGGATGCGCGCGCGTGTCCCTGACGGGGCGGACGGTGGAGGTGGACCGGATCGAAGACGGCGTGGCCACGGTGATCGACCGGCACACCGGCGAGGTGGAGGACGTCCCGCGCCGCCGGCTGCCGAAGAACGCGCAGGAGGGACAGGTGCTGGTGGACGGGCGGGTGGATCCCGCGCTCACCGCCCAGCTCCGGCGCGAGGTCTCGGACGCGCGCGCGGCGCTGAAGCGGGCGCCGGCGGTGCGGTCCCTCGAGGAAGACGCCTTCGATCCCGCGGACGGGGCGGCAGGCGCAGGTGTGCAGGCGAGCTCGGCCGGTCGTTGACCCTCTTTCGGAGACATGATCTATGCAACGGGTGTTTGCCAGCGCATCGGCTCGGGAGGAGGCAAGGCAGGGCCTCCACCGGTTCTTCGGCCACGACGACTTCCGCCCCGCGCAGGCCGACGTGATCGGCAGCGTGCTCTCCGGGCGGAACACCGTGGTGGTGATGCCCACCGGCGCCGGGAAGAGCCTCTGCTACCAGCTCCCGGCGGTGCTCCTGCCCGGCGTGTCGCTGGTGGTCTCGCCGCTCATCGCCCTGATGAAGGACCAGGTGGAGCAGCTCCACGCGCGGGGCATCAGCGCCACCTTCATCAACTCCACGCTGGGCGACCTCGAGCGCGCGGACCGGCTGCGGCGGATGCGCCAGGGCCAGTTCAAGCTCATCTACGTCGCGCCCGAGCGCTTCAAGAGCGGCGCCTTCCTCGACGCGCTGTCCGGGCTGGAGCTTTCACTGTTCGCGGTGGACGAGGCGCACTGCATCTCGCAGTGGGGGCACGACTTCCGGCCGGACTACGCGCTGCTCGGGCAGGTGCGCAAGCGGCTGCGGCCCCCGCGCACCGTGGCGCTCACCGCGACGGCCACCCCCGAGGTCCGCGACGACATCGTCAAGTCGCTCCTGATGAAGGACCCGGAGGTCTTCGTCGCCGGCTTCGATCGGAAGAACCTCTTCCTCGAGGTCGCGCAGGTGAAGGGCGACGACGACCGGCGGGAGCTGACCCACGGGCTCATCCGCGAGGCGGGCGGCTCCGGCATCGTCTACTGCGCCACCCGGAGGGGCTGCGAGTCCATGCACGACGCGCTCCGGGCGCGCGGCCACAAGCCGGTGCTCTACCACGCGGGCATGGACGACGACGCGAGGCGGCGCGCGCAGGACGCGTTCATGGGCTCGCCCGATGCCGTGGCGGTGGCGACCAACGCGTTCGGCATGGGCATCGACAAGCCGGACATCCGCTTCGTCGTGCACGCCAACATCCCGCGCGCGGTGGAGGCCTACTACCAGGAGATCGGCCGCGCCGGACGCGACGGCGGCCCGGGCCACGCGCTGCTGCTCTTCAACCACGCGGACGTCTACACGCAGGAGCGGATGATCCAGGGGAACTACCCCACCGACAGCGTGCTCTCGGACGTCTGGCACCAGCTCCGCATCGTCGACGAGTACGACCACGGCCTCGCGCAGCTCGCCGCCCAGGTGGGGGCCAGCGAGTTCGAGGTCTCGGCCGCGGTCCGCATCCTCGAGCGCGCCGGCAAGGTCGTCCGCGGGTCGCGCGGGGAAGGGCCCTGGCAGCTCACCCTGACCGCGAAGGCGGACAAGGCCCAGCCCCACGCGCCCGAAGCCCAGGCGCTGCTGAAGGCCCTGCTGGAGGGCTATCCGCGCAACCGGCCGGTCAGCACCGAGGTGGCCATCCTCGCCCGCCGGGCAGGCATCTCCGAAGCGGAGGCGAGGAAGGGGCTCGCGCTGCTGGAGAAGTCCGGCGCGCTGGAGGTCCGCAGGCCCTTCTCCGGCCGCTCCATGCGCGTGGTGGAGGACGTCGCCTTCCAGGCGCTGGACCTGGACCTCACCTCCGTCCGCGAGCAGGAGCGCCGCTCGCTGCTGCTGCTGCGCCGGATGACCGAGTACGCCTACACCAAACGCTGCCGCCGCGCGTTCGTGCTCCGCTACTTCGGCGAGAGCGCCGAGTGGCAGGACTGCGGCGGCTGCGACGTCTGCTCGGGGGCGCGCGTGAAGCCTTCGGATGGCGCCAGCAGGTTCCCGGGCGGACGCGGCGTGGGCGAGCCCGGCGGTCCGGCGGCGATCGTGCCCGGCAGCCACTCGGAGATGGCGCTGGCGGAGCTGAAGGCGTGGCGCAAGGAGCTGGCGCGCGACCTGGAGACGCCGGCCTACACCATCTTCCCGGACGCCACCCTCCTGGCGCTGGCCACCGCGCTGCCCATCGACGAGGAGGGCTTCCTGCGGGTGAAGGGCACGGGCCCGGTGAAGTGGGAGCGCTTCGGCGCCCGGGTCCGGGAGATCTGCACCCTGGCCCGCGCCGCCGGACACGCGCCGCAGCCGGTGCCGGTGAAGCGCGCGCGCCTGCGGAAGTAGCGCCCCCGCGCAGGGATCTAGGCGTCGGCGAAGCGGCGGTACACGAACCGGCGCAGCAGCCACATCCCCAGGCCGACCACGATCGCCATCGCGAAGATGATGAGCAACGTGGTGAGGACGAAGATCACCCGGAGCCCCGTCTCGTCCACGCGGCCGTAGACGTAGGCCACGCGCAGCGGCTCCATGATGCCCACCAGCTCCAGCGTGCGGCCGGGCAGTGAGTCCAGCAGCAGCGCCGCGCGCGGGATCCACTTGAGCGGGTAGAACCGGCGCAGCAGCTCCACCCCCACGCCGAGGATCAGGTAGGCCACCGACAGCAGGGTGGCGTTCCCGAGCATGATCCGGAAGAGCGGTATCTGGTTCGGTTGCGGCTGCTCCACGCTACCTCGAGGCCAGCTCGCGCTTGAGCTCCGGGAGGGCGCGCTTGACCCGCGCGACGTCGCGCTCGGTGCCGCCGATCTGGAGGAATCGCTCATACTGGTCCACCGCCCTTGCTCGCTCATCCACCGCCCCCGCGGCAAGGTAATCCGCGTGGGCCAGACGTGCAGGCCCGTGCGCCGGATCCACCGCCACCGCCTTCGCGAACGCCTCGCCGGCCGCTGCGTCCTTCTGCCGCTTCAACACCAGCCCCCGCACCAGGTGCGCCTCGCCGGCCCACGGCCACAGCTTCACCGCCTGGTCCGCGGCCTCCCGCGCGTCCTTGAGCTTCCCCTGCCCGAGCAGCGCCCGCGCCCGCGCCACGTGCGCGAAGCCACGGTCCGCCGCCGCCGGCGCCTCCTTCGCCACCGCCTCCGCGTCCTTCAGCACGGCCTTGCCCGGCGCGCCGGAGAGCCTCGCATACACGGCGCCCACCTTGCCGCATGGAAGCCCGGCGTCCTCGCGCACCGCCGCATCGAACGCCGCGCCCGCGTGCTCCGCGTTGCCCTGCCGCAGGAACGCCAGGCCGATCTCGCAGAACGTCGCGCCGTCCTTCGGGTCCAGCCGGTTCGCCTGCTCCAGATCCCTGAACGCCCGCTTGACGTCGCCGCTGGCGAAGTAGACCGCCGCCCTCAGCCTGAACGCGGGCGCGTGACGCGACTCGCGCCGGATCGCCGCGGTCACCACCTTCAGCGCCTCCTTGGGTTCGCCGGTGTGCAGCAGGGTCTGGGCGCGCGCCCGGAGCGCCGCCGCCGAGCCGGTGGCCGCTACCCACTTCTCCGCCCGCGCGGCCGCCTCCTCGTGCTGGCCCAGCATCCCCAGAGACTGCACCAGCGCCGCGTGCGCCTCCTCGTGCGAGTCGTTGCGCGCCACCGACCGCGCCAAAGGCTCCACCGCGAGGTCCGGCAGCCCCAGCGAGAGCAGCATCCGCCCGAAGGCGCACGCGCCCTCCACGTCGTCCGCCTCCTTCGCCGCCTCCTCGTAGCGCTGGCGCGCCTTGTCCAATTCGCCCTTCTTCTGGTGCACCTGCGCCAGCGCCACCAGCACGTCGCTGCGCGACCGCCTGGCCACCGCCAGCGTCTTCTCCAGCGCCTCCTGGGCCCGCCCCAGCTCGCCCTCGGCCGCGTCCGCCAGCGCGAGCTGGATCACCGCCTCGGTCGGATAGCGCCCGCCCACGCGCGTGCGCTCCAGCTCGGTGCGCGCGCTCTTCCAGTGACCGAGCTTCGCGAACGCCGCCGCCCGCACCAGCGAGATGCGCCGCGATCCGGGCGCCGCCGGCGCCTTCGCCAGGGCCTCGCGCGGCCGCTCCCGATCGATGAGCACCCGCGCCAGGGCCTCGCGCGCCTCCTCATTGCGCGGCTGCAGCTCGAGCGCCGCCGACAGGGCCCGCTCGGCCTCGGCCATCTTCCCCGCCCGCCGCCACGCCTCCCCCAGCGCGAGCTGAAGCTCGTAGCCGCGCTCGGGGTGCCGCTGCAGCGCGTCCTCGAGCAGCGCCACCGCGCGCTCCGCCTGACCTGTGCCCGCGAAGAGACGGCCCAGCGCCAGCGCCCGCCGCGCGCGCAGGGGTTCGGGAAGCTCGCTCTCCTCCGGCAGGGCCTCGACCTCGGAGATCGCCTGCTCGAGCTCCTCGCCCTGCTCCAGCCGGCTCTCCGCCGCGCCCAGCGCCCTGCCCGGGTGCCGCTCGGAGACGTCCTTCGCCGCCGCGTAGAACTCGAGCGCCCGCCCGTGCTGGCCCGCGTCCCGGAAGTGATCTCCCAAAGAGACGAGCGCGCGCACGTGTCCGGGCTGCACCTCCAGCGCCGCCTGCAGCCGCTTGAGCCCCGCCTCTGACTGACCGTCCGCGAGCAGCACCCGTCCGGCCAACGCGTGCAGCTCCGCGTCCCGCATCTCGGAGGCGACCAGCGCCTGGCCCGCCGCCTCGCGCTCGGCCGCGTCCTCCGCCACGTGGTAGCGCACCACCAGCGCGAGCGCGGGATGCTTCGCCTCCACCTCGGGGGCCGCGAGCGACGAGGCGGCCTTCGTCCGGTGCAATTCGTCGCCGCCGTGCTCGGCGAAGAGCACCGCGTTGGCCAGCGCCGACAGCGCGTGCGCGTCCGGGTTCTTCGGGTCCTTCGCCAGCGCGCGCTCGAGCAGCCCCAGCGCCTCGCCCATCGACGCGCGCGTGTCCTGGTAGATGCCCCGCCGCGCCTCGCCCAGCATGCGCAGCGTCGCCTCGCGCTCCTCGCGGATGTCGAGGAACACGAACGTCCCCACCACCACCGCCAGCGCCGTCAGCACGCCGCCCGCCAGCTTCGGCCAGTGCTTCTGGAAGAAGGACCGCTTGCCGCGGCTCTGCTCGAGCTTCTGACGCAGCTCCCGCTCGTACTCGCGCGCGATCGCCTCGGCAGCCTGCGAAGAGACCTCGACCTTCGGCACCCCGCGCGGGGCGGCCGGCTCGGCGACGTCCGGGATGTCGTCGAGGAACGATGCCTCCTCCGGCGCGACCCGCTCCGCGACCCGTTCGAGCACCGGGGGCCCTGCGACCACGGGCTCCGCCGCGCGCTCCCGCACCTCGGCGAGGAGCTCTTCGCTCACCGCGATGGTGGGCTCGTCCGGAGGCGGGAGATCGCCCGTGTTCTCCTGCGCGCTCAGGGCGTCGAAGGTGGAGGTGATGCCGCCGATGACGTCCGAGCTCTGCGTCCGCGTGGGCACGCTGGCGAACGGATCGGTGGCGCGCTCGGCATCCTCCTCGAGCGGCGGCGGCGGCGCGGCGGCCGGGATGGCGACGGCGACCTCGGTGGAGGGCTCGTCGTCCGCGACGGGCGTCTGTGATGGCGGTGCGGAGGGCTCGGCCTCCGCCGGCGGGAGATCCACCTGGGTGGGCTCGGCGAGCACCGGGGCGGGGCCTCCGGCGAGCGCGGCCCGGGTCTGCTCGAGCCACTGGCGGACCCGTCCATCCTCCGGCTGCAGCGCCACCGCCTTGCGCAAGAGCGGCAGCGCGGAGCGGTAGAGGCCCTTGTGGAGGAGGACCTCGCCGATGAGGTTGTAGGCGTGCGGGTTTTCGCGGTCGACGCCGATGGCCCCGTCGAACTGCTCCATCGCCTCCGCGGGCCGGCCGAGGTTGATCAGCGCCTTGCCCCACAACACGCGTCCCACGATCGAGGTGGGGTGGTGCCCGATGCCGCGCTGGCAGACCTCGATGGCGCGCGCGTGCTCCCCCTTCTCCAGCAGCGCCTTGGCGAGCTCGACGAAGACGGTGGAGGCCGGATCCTGCGCGAGGATCTGCTCGTACTTGTCCACCAGCGATTTGGCCATGAGGGGCGGGAACTTAGCAGACGCGTGTTAGGGTCGGGCATGTGACACGCATCGCCTGCCTGGTGGGTTCGACCGCTTTTCTCGCCCTCGCCGCGTGTGCCACCACCCCTCGCTCTTCCGGCGCGGAGGGCGCACGCACTGTGGCCGAACTCTTCCACCACCGCGCGCGCTGGAAGGACTTCGGCGGCGCCGCGCTGCTCATCGTCCCCGAGAAGCGCGAAGCCTTCGAGCAGGCCCGCCAGCTCCTCGACGACGACCGCGAGCTCACCATCTCCGACTACCAGCTCGACGAGCTCACGCTCGCAGGCGACCGGCTCTCCGCGCGCGTCGTCTCGAAGGTGAGCTGGTACCGGCTGCCATCGCTCAGCCAGCGCGACGAGACCGTGGTCACCGAGCTGGTCTGGACCCGCGGCGCCTGGCTCGTCTCCCGCCAGCAGAACGGCCCGTTCCACGAGGAGCTGGCCGGCCCCTGGGAGCCGCCTGCTCCACCCGCGAAGTAGCCGGAAAAAAAACCGCCCGCCGTCTCGGGGCCGGCCGAGGCGGCGGGCGTCGGGGACTCCCCTATGGAGCCCCCTACCCAGTTCCGGACTGTGCTGCCGTCCTGCCCAGAGGATGAGCAAGGCGAATGCCACGCAGCAGCCAGACGCACGCCCAATCATTCCGGGCACTTGCATCCTCTGGCTGCCAGACCACGACCGCTTCGCCAGCGACAGGCGTGACAGCGGTGTCAGGGGTTGGGTGCGATCTCTCAGATCGCGCAGGCACGCTCGGCCGCCGTCAGTCGGCGATCACCGAGCGGATGGTCTCCTTCATGGAGTACCGCGGCTTCCACCCGAGCTCCTTCGCCCAGCGGCTGCCGTCCACCGCGCACACGAACTGGATGTGGTCGAGCTGGGGACCGGGGAAGTCCGCGAGCCGGTACTTGAAGAGCGCGGTGAGCACCGGGCGCGCGATGGGGTGCGGCACCGGGATGGGCGTGCGGCCGAGCTCCCGGAGCACGGCGGAGAGCGGGACCTCGCCGGGGCCGGTGACGTTGTAGACGCCGCGGGCCTGGGGACGCAGCGCGTCGACCATGGCGCGCGCGGCGTCCTCCACGTGGATGAGCTGCACCATCGGATCGAAGCCGGCCATCACCCAGGGCCTGCGCAGGCGCAGGTAGGTGGAGGGCGCGTTCTTGATCATCGGCCCCACGATGTGGACCGGGCGGAGGATGACGGTCTGGATGTCGGGGTGCCGCCAGAAGAACGAGTTGGCGAGCATGTCGACCTCGATCAGATCGCGCACGCCGCTGAAGCGCGAGGCGGCCATCAGCGGCGCGTCCTCGGTGAGGAAGTTCGAGTTGTCCGGCGAGGGCCCGTAGACGTTCGCCGAGGAGAGGACCACGACCTTCTTCACGCCGTACTTGGCGCAGTAGTTGAGGATGCGGGTGGTGCCCACCACGTTGAAGGAGTGGTGCTCCTCCTCGCTCATCCGCGGGTCGTGCATGATCCCCATGTGGATGACGGCCTTCACGTCGCCGCGCCGGAAGAGGTCCTCGGCCTTCTTCTTCCGGAGGTCGAGCTGGTGGATCTCGATGTCCTTGGGCTTGCCGGGGAACGGCCGCCGGTCGATGCCCACGATCCGCTCGCGCTTGTGGAGCTGCTTGGCCAGCGCGCGGCCCAGGTTCCCGCTGATGCCGGTCACCACCACCGCCTGACGCGTGTCCTCCTTCTGCCCGTCGCGCGCAGCCATCAGAAGAACACCGACTTCCGGGCCCGCAGGCCGTCCTGGAGCATGGACTGGATGGTCCCCTTCACCACCCGCACCTTCTTGTCCAGCTCGGCGTCCTCGTCGTCCGCGCGGCCGGTGAAGTTCAACGGGTCGCCGAAGTAGATGTGGTACCGCGTGGGCAGCGGCAGCGGCAGGATCGTCGGCGTGACCGGCACCGCGGGAAAGCCGAGCAGCTTCGCCAGCGGCTTGATGTCCAAGAGCGCCGGCGCCTGCTCCTCCGCGCCCACCACCGCCACCGGCACGATCGGCGTCTTCGTCTCCAGCGCCAGCCGCATGAAGCCCAAGCCGAAGTCCTGAAGCTGGTAGCGCTGCGGCCACAGCTTGGTGATCCCGCGCACGCCCTCGGGGAAGACGAGGATCGCCTCGTCCACCTCGAGCAGCCGGCGGCAGTTCTCCGGGGTGCCCACGATCTGGCCCACCCTCGAGAAGAAGGTGGAGACGTACGGAAGCCTCGCCACCCACTTCTCCACCATGCTGCGGATGGCGCGCGGCGGCTGGCCCTCGAGCAGGAGCGAGACGCCGATCATCGTGGCGTCCCAGGGGAGCTGCCCCGAGTGGTTGGACACCAGGAGCACGCGCCCCTTCGGCACCTTCTCCACGCCGTAGGTCTGCACGCGGAAGTAGTTCCGGTACATCCACACCAGCGGTGCCACCGCCGAGAGCGCGTAGTCGAGGTTGAACCCGAACGGGTCCACGCCGTACTCGTTCTGGGGCCGCTCCACGGCCTCGAGCCGCGCCTGCGCCTCCTCGCCGGCCATCTTCAGGGTCCAGTCCCGGAGGCGGTCTTTGACCTTGTCCGTCACCCGCTCGAGCATGGCGCCGCTATAGCACGCTGCCCTCCGGCCGGCTGTCCGCGACGGCCGGGCCCGCGTACGGCAACTCGAAGAAAAAGGTGCTCCCGCTGCCCGGCTCCGAATGCACGCCCACGCGGCCGCCGTGGCCCTCGGCGAGCTTCTTCACCGTCGCCAGTCCCAGCCCCAGACCCTCGCCGCCGCGGTGGCTGCGGAACCAGGGTTCGAAGAGCGCCCTCTGCGATTCCGCGGGGATGCCGGGGCCCGTGTCCACCACCTCGGTGAGGACCCGGTCGCGCGCGTGGCGCACGCGCACGGTGACGTTCCGCAGCGGGGAGTCCCCCATGTACTTGATCGCGTTGCGGACGAGGTTGGCCACCAGGCTCAGGTAGACGCCGGTGCTGCAGGAGACGAGCACGGGCGGGATGGGCTCGTGCGTCAGCGTCACGCGGGCCTCCTCCGCTTCCGGGAGCAGGCTGGGCAGCAGGTCCGAGATCACCGCCCGCGGCTCGGAGCGCGCGCCGGGATCCGGCCGGGCGCCGGAGCGGGCGAAGTCCAGGAGGCCGGTGATGATCAGATCCGCCCGCGAGAGGCTGCGGATCGCCGCCTCGATGCGGGCGCGCACGTCGGCCTCGCTGCTCTTGCGCGCCGCCAGCTCCGCGCTCAGCCGCGCCGCCGAGAGCGGATTGCGGATGTCGTGCGCCACCCGCCCGGTGAACAGCTCCAGCTCCTCGGCCTGCTCCTCGAGGAAGCGGGTGTGGGCCTCGACGATGGTCCGCCGCGCCGCGAGCTGGCGCTGGATGATCCGCACCAGCACCAGGGCCAGCAGGCCGCAGACCCCGTTGAGCACCGACGCGCCCCATACGCTGCGCTGCCGGACCTCGCGGATCCGCTCCGCTGCCTCCCGGCCGCGCCCGGCGTTGAGCTCGATCGCCCGCGCGGTGCCGGTGAGGAGCGCATCTCCGGCGTCGATTACCTCCTGCGGCACGTCCACGTTCGCGTCGTTGGGCGGCGTTGCCAGCACCGTCAGCGCCTCGCGCGACGCCCGATCGAAGCGCACCCACCCGTCGTCGATGAGCTGCACCATCGCCCTGTCCTCGGGCAGGGGCTGGATCTGCAGGTAGGCGCGGACGGCGCGGCGCAGCTCGTCGAGTCCCTCGGCCGCACGCTGGGCGGTGGGGACCGCGCTCAGGGGGCCGGAGGGCGGCGGATCGCTCGAGAGCCTCTCGAGCTCCAGCTCCACCAGCAGCACGGATCGCCTGATCGACGAGAGCAGCTCGATGCTGGGCGACGAGGTGTCGCTGATGCTGGCCGCGTATCCGTTCACCGAGGCCGTCTCGCGCAGCACGATGAAGTTGGTGACGAAGAAGCTGCCCACCACCGCCGCGAAGGCCAGCCAGATCGCACGGGCCGACTGCCCCGGGTCGGGGACCTCCGCCTTCGCTCCGTTAGGTCGCGGGACAGCGGACCGCTGCGTCATCGTCTCCCTCGGCATTCGCGCGCTCTCCACCTTTCGCGCGGATGCGGCGGGGGCGCCAGCCGGCACTGCCGCACCGCTCGGCAAATGTCCGGCAGTCGGAGGGCTCGGCGCGGTTGCGGACGCCTTCTGGGGCGGCGAGCGGAACCGGTACCGGCGTGTTATGGTGCGCGCATGTTCTTTCGGGAGTCGCAAGCCTTCGATGCTTGAGCCACCGGACGTCCTCCGCCCCATGCGGAGTGTCCGGTTGGGTTGAATCGAGGTCGCGCTCCGAATCGGCAGTCCTTCGCCCAGCGCACCCCAGCGCCCACCCCGGCGCGCCGCATCCCCCGCTGCGAAGGCCCCTACCTCCCGAGTGACACGCCCATGCGCTGGCTGAACTACCACCACCTCCTCTATTTCTGGACCGTCGCCCGCACCGGCAGCATCGCCGCCGCCAGTCGCGAGCTCTACGTGTCGCAGCCGGCGATCAGCACGCAGGTGAAGCTGTTGGAGGAGGAGCTGGAGACGCCGCTCTTCCGTCGCGTGGGCCGCGGGCTCGAGCTGACGGAGGCCGGCCGCCGCGCGTACCAGTACGCGGATCAGATCTTCCGGCTGGGCGCGGAGCTGCGCGAGTCGGTGAGCCGCGCCGCAGCCCTCCCCAGGCTCCGCATCGGGCTCTCGCAGATGACGCCCAAGCTGCTCGCGGGGAGGCTGCTCACCCCGGTGCTGGCAGCGCGCGAAGGCGGTCCTCTGGTGGAGCTGCGCACCGGCCCTTCGGCGGCGCTGTTCGAACAGCTCGCGGCGCGCGCGCTCGACTGCGTGCTCTCGGACGACGAGCGCCCGGCGGACGACGCGGACGCGCCCCACGTGGAGCTGGTGCAGCAGGTGGACTACGCGTGGTTCGCGCCCGATCCGGACGGACCGGTGGCCGCCACCACCGCGCTCGCGACGAGGCTCGGGGACCGCCCGGTGGTGCTGCCCGCGCTCGGGAGTCCGCTGCGGCGGCGCTTCGACGAGTGGGCGGAGGCGGAGAAGGCCCGGCCCCGGATCGCGGCGGAGAGCGACGACGGCGGCGTGCTGCTCGAGCTGGCCGGCAACGGCGCGGGCGATCTGATCGCGCCGCGGGTGCTTTCGCCCTCCCTGGTCCAGACGCACCACCTCCACCTGATCGGCGAGCTGCCGGGGGTCTACGCCAACCTCTTCCTCCACAGCACGCCCTCCTCGCGCAGCCACCCGATCGTCGAGTGGATGGTCCGCGGCGGTCCGCCGCCCGAGCTGCCGATGCTGACCGCCTGAGGAAGCCGCCATGAAGGGAGTCTCCCCATGATGAACGACGTTCCGTCGAGGCCCACGCTCACCCGCTCGAACCTCGAACGGCTGCAGCGGCTGATGGCCCAGTTCTCCTGGGCGGCGCGGACGGACAAGGTGGCGCTGCTCGAGCTGAGGATCTCCAACGCGCAGGTGGTGCGGGACGAGGACGCGCCGCCGGACCTGGTGACGATGAACAGCCGCGTCCGCTACGAGAACCTGGCCACCGGGAGCACGCGGGTGGTGGAGCTGACCTGGCCCGGCGAGTCGCTGGCCGACGACGCGCGCGTCTCCATCCTCTCCTCGGCGGGTGCGGCGCTGCTCGGGCTGCGTGAGGGGGAGCTCGGCGAGGTCGCCACCCCGGAAGGGCGGCGCCTGCGGGTCCGGGTGCTGAAGGTCCTCTTCCAGCCCGAGTCCGAGCGCAACGCGCCGCCGCCCCCGCCTACGCACGCGGCCTGAATCAGCGCAGCCTGGCCGCGGCCTCGCGAAGGGGCATCAGCGCGTAGTCGCCGCGGAGCCAGGCGAAGACCTCCCGCAGGCGCGAGAGCTTGTGGCGCACCGGGAGGAAGAGGTCCCGCTGCCGCGCCGCGAGCTCGCGCGGGATGCCGTCTTCGACCGAGAGCACGTCCACCGCGTGCAGCTCGAAGTTGAAGAGGGGCTCCCGCCGCAAGGTGGCGTAGACCGCGCGGATGAAAGGCTTCGGCAGCGCCACCGCGAAGGTGCCGATGAAGGGGAAGCGGGTGACCGGCGCGCAGGTGATGGGCAGCTCGAGCACGTCGCTGTCGCCGCGCGCGTAGGGCTGCGTGCGCGAGGGGAAGTAGGGCCGGTTCGGCGCCGCGAGCACCCGCGGTGAGTCGAGCACCGCACGCGAGGGCCGGCCGCTCAGCGCGAGCGCGCCCATCACCAGCGCCTTCGCCGAGTAGTACGGCACCGCCGGAAAGGTGGAGGAGTCGTAGGTGTAGCCGCGGCGCTGGATGACCTCGAAGAGCGCGGGCGAGAGCGTGTAGCCGGGCGCCCGGAACCCCACCGGCCGCTCCCCCACCGCGTCGTGGATGGCGTCTTCGCCCCGCCGGAGCTCGTCGTCGATCTCCGCCGGCAGCCGGCGGCTCAGCGCGTAGTCGTGCGACCAGGAGTGGTTGCCCACCTCCACGCCCGCCTCGCGCGCCCGCTTCAGCGCCTCGCCTGCGGAGGGCTCGCGGAGATCCTCCCCGATGGCGAAGAAGGTCCCCGGCGCACCGAGATCGCGGAAGAGTTCGAGGTAGCGCGGCACCGCCACCTCGTAGACGAGCCTTCGCGCGCGATCGTCGAGCAGGGACTCCGGCAAGGCGTGGATGCGGCAATAGTGATGGAGCGGATCGAGATCGACGCTGATGCTCGCCAGGCGCTGCGAAGGGCCCTGCGGCACGGCGCGCTACTCTCCCCGGATCCGGATCACGTAGACCAGCTTGCCCACGTTCTTCAGCACGTTGGGCACGCGCCGGAAGAGGTGGATGGAGGGCTTGCGCTTCTCCTGGAGCTGGATGGGGATCTCCACCACCT